>JBGTKH010000254.1:0-8009 GCA_041744735.1 Pirellulaceae bacterium
CACACCTCCAACGAAGCCCCACTGCCAGCCCTGGACTCGGCGTTAAACGTCGCACCGCCATCGCTGGAAACGCCGCTGACCGGACCGCACGTTACGCCTCTCTCGGTTCCAGGTACTGGCGCTGCGTTGCGGCATGACCATTCGCATCTCAGGAAACGTAGCGTCGAATGAGGTCAAATCCGTATTTTGAATTTGTTTCGCATTTCGATTTTCGTATTTCGAATTTACTCCACATTACGTGAGACGAAACACATGTCGCCAAGTGCCCTCGCGCGCACCGGTCTAATCGCACTCATCCTGACTCTTGCTCTGCCAGTTCTGGCAACTGCGTCTGAAGCCGCCGCGAATTCGTCGCATGAGACTCATGCAGGGCTCGGCGCTGGATTACCACTGGCTTCGGTGCTCCCCTTCCTCGTGCTGCTGTTGGCCATTGCGGTGTTGCCTTTAATGACGCCGCACTGGTGGGAACACAATCGCAACAAAGCGCTGGTTGTAGCCGTGTTGTCAGTTCCGCTGGCGGCGTATTTGATCAGCGTGTGGGGAACCGCGGGCTGGCACGAACTGGAAGAGAAGGCCGCGGAATACATCTCGTTCATCGTGCTCTTGGGCGCGCTGTTTGTGATCAGCGGCGGGATCTATGTTCAGGGATCGCTGTCCGGCACGCCGCTGGGCAACACGGGCTTGCTGGCGCTGGGCGGAGTGCTGGCGAATTTCATCGGCACGACTGGCGCGTCGATGCTATTGATCCGGCCGCTGCTGCGAGCGAATAAGTCGCGGCAACACAAATCGCACATCGTGATCTTCTTTATCTTCATCGTTTCGAACTGTGCCGGTTTATTAACACCGCTGGGCGATCCGCCGCTGTTTCTGGGCTTTCTGAAAGGCGTGCCGTTCGAATGGACGCTCGGGCTATGGAAACATTGGATCGTGGTCAACGGGCTGCTGCTGGTGATCTTTCACATCTGGGACGAATTCGTGCTGAACCGCGAGGAACTGGAACGGCCGGGCTCGCAACTCGAAGAGGCTCTGATTCACGAACCGTTCCGCATTCACGGCTGGCACAACTTTGTGTTTCTGCTGGGAGTTGTCGCCACGATCTACGCATCGGGACGCGGATTCGGCAATCACGGCGAACCTTGGCCGTTCGGCGTTCAAGAAGGGATCATGGCCGGGCTGACGGTTGTCGCATTCTTGCTGACGCGCGGCAGCCACCGCGCCAACAACCAATTTACGTTTGCACCGATCGTCGAGGTCGCCGTACTCTTCGCCGGGATCTTCATCACGATGACGCCGGCGCTGCTGATCTTGAACGCTTGGGGACAGGGCGAGCGTGAAGTGTTCGGTGCACCACTCGCCCTGACCGAACCGTGGCAATTCTTTTGGGCGACGGGTTCTTTGTCGAGCTTCCTGGACAACGCCCCGACCTACTTGACGATGGCCGCGACCGCGTCGGGCTTGAACGGCGTGCCGGTGGAAGGCCGTTACTTGGGAGTGCTGCTCGCCGAAGGACCCGAGGCCGCCAAGCTGTTGGCCGCCATCTCCTGCGGCGCCGTGTTCATGGGCGCCAACACGTATATTGGCAACGGCCCCAACTTCATGGTCCGCGCCATCGCCGAAAACAGCGGCGTCCGCATGCCCAGCTTCTTCGGCTACATGGTATACAGCGGCCTGATCCTGCTGCCGATCTTTGTGGTGGTCACGTTCGTCTTCTTCGCCGACCTTGGCAGTTTGCTCGGCCGGTCATGATGCATCGTCACTCCCGCTTCGTTATTTGCTCGAGCGTTAGATCCAGCGTGCCAGGCAGTTCTTTGCCGACGATCTCCAGTGTGATTTCGCCCTTGATCTGAGTTTTGCTGCGGCTCTCGATTGCCTGGCCGGCTTCGCGATCGAACAGGATTGCGCCTTCCGACGACGCGACTTTCAGTTCGCTCTTGAGGACTTTGAGTGGCGCGTCGGCATCGACGGAGTAGGTCACCTCTTTCGTCGTGGATTTGATCTGATCGAACTGTTTGCCGCCGCGCTCCACGGTGCCTTCGTACTTATACTGCGTCGTGAAAGTTAACAGTTGACCAGAATCGAGGCGAACCGGAACGGTCAGTTCCCACGTGTCGCCTTTGGAGATCGGTGTGCTGGGGATCACATCCAGTTCGTTGTTGGCCTGCTGCTTTAGGTAATCCGGATCAAACTGTTTCTTCAACGCCGCACGCAAGGTCTCGTCGAGCGACTCGAACGCTTTGTCGCGCCCTTCGATCGCGACCACGCGATTGGACTTGTCGTGAGTCGCCGTCCAACTCGACTTCGACAGTGCCTTGAACACGTCGAGCAAAACGTCGAACTGGGTCCCCGGCGGATCAGCGTCGGGCTTCGACGAATCAAAGGCCAGTTCAATGCCGCCCGGCAGCGCCACTTTCGTATTCAGCGCGTCGATTTTGTGCACGACTTTCAAAGTCCCGTCGGCGGCGCGTTGCCCGTTCACGCTGGTAATCGTGAACGACTGGTCGGCGCCGCTTTCCAGGTCCATCCCAGATAGATTTAAAACCTGTTTGGTCTTGACCTGTACGACGGTCGTTGATTTCTCACCGTCCGGGAATTTGTATTCGAGCCTGACTTGAGCGGAAGCAGTCGCAGCCAAGCCAACCACCAGTGCGATACTCAATGTGCCGAAAAGAATGCGAGACATGTCGTTACCTCCCAAATCACTCGTGGTTCGTTGACCCCTTAATTCGTTGATTGCCCCAGCCGTCCACTTTACAGGTGAAACTCCCCCGCATCACCACCCCAGCGCGGTAGTGGTACATTTTGGTAGCCGAAGTCGTGAGACTTCGGAAGTGTCACCACTTCCGCTACGGCAACTTGTACCACTACCCCCAGCGCCAAATTGTTGACATCCGCCTCGCCACTCGTCACACTTACATCACGTTGCCGAACCATAGCAACGCCCGCCTGAAGTCACCACACCGCCCCCTAAGGAGAGCTTGGCATGTTATCCCGCCGCCGCACCTGCCGTTTTGCCCTGTTCGTGTTGTTAGCTCTTGGAATCAGCGTATCGGTGCTCTCGTCCGCACTACACTCGGCACCTAGTAAAGACGATACAGAGGCGGGCGGGCGATCGTTCGAGCCGGTAACTTTTTCGGTCCGCTCGGTGAAAGACGGCAACTGGTCCGATCCGAAGACGTGGGAACCGGCGCGAATTCCGAGAACCGGCGACTTGGTCCAGATTCGCCGCGGCACGCGAGTGGTGTACGACGTGGCCAGCAACGACGTCATCCGGCTGGTGCAAGTCGTGGGGACGCTCACTTTTGCCCGCGACCGAGACACGCTGTTGAACGTGGCGATTCTGAAAGCGCAGAACAGCGACGCTTGCAGCGAAGAAGGTTTTGCCTGTGACTTCGAGGACGTGAACGACGTCGGCGAGCCGTTCCTGGCTCCCCAGGGTCCGCGGCCCGCGCTGGAGATCGGCACGCCCGACAATCCGATCCCGGCTCAATACACCGCGCGGATTCGGCTGCACTATTTGGAAGGACTGAACAAGAACGACTCGCCGGCCATCGCCTGCTGCTCGGCACGCATGGACATTCACGGCGCGCCGCTCAGCCGCACCTGGGTCGATCTCGGCAAGGACGTTGAGCCGGGCGACAAGCAGGTCGTGCTCTCCGAACCCGTCACCGGCTGGCGCGTGGGCGACGAAGTGATTGTCACCGGCTCGCTGCACGAATACGGCGGCGGCCAATTCCGTGACGACCCCGACTCGCTGGGAACCGAACCGCGGCGGGTCACGGCCATCGACGGCACCACGCTGACGCTGGATCGCCCGCTGGACAACAAACATTTCGGCTCAGGCGATTATCGCAGCGAAGTCGCGAACCTGTCGCGCAACGTGATCATCGAGAGTGCCGACCCCAACGGCGTGCGCGGCCACACGATGTATCACCAGTTCAGCCAAGGCGGCATCAGCTACGCCCGGTTCGCTCACCTCGGCAAAGAGAATGTGCTGGGCCGCTACCCGATCCATTATCACTTGGCCGGCGATTCGATGCGCGGTTCGGGCGTGGTCGGCGTGGCCATCGTCGATTCGCACAACCGCTGGGTCACGGTGCACGGCACGGAGTATCTGCTGGTCCGCGACTGCGTGGGCTTTCGCAGTGTCGGCCACGGCTTCTTCATGGAAGACGGCACCGAGGTCTACAACGTCTTCGATCGCAATCTGGGCGTGCAGGCGTTTCGCGGCAAGGCGTTGCCCAAGCAGGTGCTGCCGTTCGATCCCAACGACGGCGCGGCCTTCTGGTGGTCCAACGGCCGCAACACGTTCATTCGCAACACGGCCTGCGAGAACGACGAATACGGCTACCGCTTCGACAGCCAGAAGCGCAGCAACTTCAACAGCTTCCTAAACGTCCGCATGCCGGACGGCCAGCGCAACGTCGTCGACATCCGCACGCTGCCGATCTTCCGCTTCCAGCACAATGAAACGCACACCGAGGGCCTGTACGGCATCGCCATGGCCGGCACCGATCTGGCCGGGCCCGACCGCCAGCACCCGCACGTGCTGCGCGATGTGAAGATCTGGCAAGTACACTACGGCCTGCGCAGCCAACTGCCGACGATGCTGATCGAAAACGTCGACATCGACCACGCGGTGTACGGCGTGTACCGCCCCGAGTTCGTCGATCACGTGTACCAGAATCTGCGGATCGCGTACACCAACAGCGAGCCGTTCAATCGCGGGCTGGACGATTCGAGCACGCAGTACGGTTCGATCGCGATCGACGGGCTGACGTTTGTGGGCATTCGCAACGGCGGCATTCCGCTGATTCAGATGAGCGACAACAACCCGTCGGGCCAGGCCCAGTCGCACTTCCGCAACGTGAAGATCGAAGAGCGTCAGGACGGCGACCGCCGAGCCTTGGTCGATCGCGGCGGCGGCTCCCGCGTGGAACCGAACACGCCGACCAGCGTACCCGTCTTTCTGCACGATCACTACGGCCCCGGCCGGCACGCCAAGGTCGTGAGCACGCATTCGGGCGACTTCGACGCCAGCGACGCCTCGTATCGCGAAGAGCGGCCGCTGACCGGCATCGAATCGCGAGTAACCGAAGTGACCGGCGTCCCGTTCCCGAAACTGCTCGACCCCATCGACGACCTGCCCCCCGCCACCGCCATCACTTGGCCCGCCAACGGCCACGACGCGCAGCTAGTCGACGGCGTCCTAATCGTCCGCGGCGTAACCACGGACAACAACAAGACCAAACACGTGCTAGTCAACGGCCAGCCCGCCGAAAACCTCGACTACGACTTCCACCACTGGGAAGCCCGTCTCTCCGGCGTGAAGCCCGGCCCCGTCACCATCACCGCCTACGGCGAAGACGCCGCCGGCAACATCGAACAATCCGGCCACACGCTGACGGTGGTCGTCAAGTAACGCAGCCCGCCGGTAGTGATACCATTTGTAGGTTGGACGCCTTCGTCCGACAAGGAATCCGCGTGAAATATCGGACGGACGAAGGCGTCCATCCTACGAATGCATCAAATGGTATCACTACCAGCCCGCCAAGCGTTTTCCAACCACGAAGTGTGAGGTGGTGAACAACAAAGCCCAGGGTCGCGCAGCGCACCCTGGGAAGACGAGGATAACCCAACCACTCTCCGAATACCCCGAAGGGGTTTTACAAGTGAGGTCGCGCCATGCCGCAATCCTTGGTTCAAATCTATCTGCACATCGTCTTCTCCACAAAGGATGTCCATATCCTAACCCAATCAACATGGCTTGCCTGGCTGCTGGGGGTTGACCTTCGCAGTTTGCCGCCGGATGCCAGGCAGGTCTCGCTCACCTGGACCAACATGCCGCAGTCTTGGGGCGTGTTTGTGCTGTTGGGCGCGGTGGCGGTCATGGGGTATGCGGTTGTCGCGCTGTATCGCCGCGAGTTGGATACGTGTCCGCGGCGCGTCAAGATGTTGCTGGCGGCGGTGCGCGTGGCGGTGCTGCTGTTGCTGTTGGTCGTTTATCTCGGTCCGGCGGTGACGTTCTTTCAGATTAGCACGCGCGAGCCGTATGTGGCCGTGCTGCGAGATGCATCGCAGTCGATGAACACGGCCGATCGTTATCATGACGAAGCCGCAGCCAAGCTCGTGGTCGCGGCGACGGGCCGTTCGGCCGACGCGATTCGCATCGAGCAGCCGAGCCGCGTCGCACTATTGAATGAGTTGCTCGCGCGCGACGACAATCGTTTTGTCCGACAGCTTCAGTCGCGTGGCAAGGTGCGCATCATGGACTTCTCAGAACGTGTTGAGAAGCAAGAGACGCGCGCCGCACTGATGCCCGACGAGTCGTCTGCCGGCGCGCAGGCGCGCCCCTCCCGCACGTCGGTCCCACTGCCGCCGCTGGTTGCCACGGGGCGCGTCACGGACATCCATGCGGCGATCAAGGAAGCGCTTACACTGAGTCCGCTGGCGGCGATCGTACTGCTGACCGACGGCCAGCACACGGGCAACGACGATCCGCGGCTGGCCGCTCCAGAGGCCAAGCAAAAGGGCGTGCCACTGTTGATCGTCGGCGTCGGCGATCCCAGCCGCCCCCGGAATCTGCGGCTGGCGAATATCTACGTCCGCCCGCATGCCTGGCAAAACGACCCGTTCGAGATCGAAGCGGTGCTGCTCGCGCAAGGCATTCCGCCACAGGATGTGACGCTCGAACTGCTCCAGCACAAAGTCTCCGATGCCGACGACCAGCCGGGCCTCGGCACAGTCGTCCAACGCTCGCAGGTCACGCTGCCACAAACCGGCGGGCAACTGCGGCACAGTTTTTCTCATACGGCCACGGAGCCCGGCCGGTATGTTTATTCGGTGCGCGTCGAGCCAGTCACCGATGAACGCTCGGAGGACGACAATCAATTGGCGTCGCAAGTCGTTAAGGTGCTCAGCCGCGATGCGATCCGAGTGCTGGCCATTGCCGGAGCGCCGACGTGGGACTATCAGATGGTCCAGCGGCTGCTGTCGCGCGATCCGACGATGACCATCTCCTGCTGGCTGCAAACGCTGGATATCGAACGGCGGCAAGAAGGGGACCGGCCGATCACGAAACTGCCGGCGACGCAGCAAGAGTTGAATTGGTACGACGTGGTGATGCTGTTCGATCCCAACCCCGATGAATTCGACGAAGCGTGGCTCGCGCTGCTGAAAAAATTCGCCGGCGATCATGCGGGCGGCGTGCTGTACATGGCCGGCCCGAAATACTCGGGCCAGTTCCTGACCAACCCGCGCACCGTCGGCTTGAAGGACATCCTGCCCGTGCGATTCGGCGACGTGGGAGCCACCGAGGTCGCGTCGCTGTTGTCCACCAATCAACAAGCATGGCCGCTGCGGATCGTGTCGGCCAATGTCGATCATCCGGTGATGAGTTTCTTTCAGGACCGGCAAGCCAGCTTGGCGCGTTGGGAAAGCCTGCCGGGCATCTTCTGGAGCTTTCCCGCGCTGGAGCCCAAACCGACGGCTCAAGTACTGGTCGAACACAGCGACCCGACGTTGCGGCGCGTCGAGGGATCGCGGCCGCTGATCGTGTCGGGCCGTTACGGTTCGGGCCATTCGCTGTATCTGGGTTTCAACGGCACGTGGCGTTGGCGGCGTGCGGGGCGGCAGGCCGAGTTCTTCGACCGCTTCTGGATTCAGACCACGCGGTATCTGGTCGAGAGCCGCTCGCTGGAAGGCCGCCGCCGCGGCTTCGTGCAGACCGACCGCGACCGCTATGAGATCGGCGACAAGATCGCCGTCAGCGCCCGCTTGCAAGACCCCGCGTACGAACCGCTGGCTGTGCCGCAAGTCGAAGCGACGCTGCAATCGGGCGACGGGACGCCGCACTCCGTCATGCTCAAGCAAGTGATGAACCAAGCCGGCCAATACGAGGCCACGCTGACTGCGCGTTTCACCGGCGTGCATACGTTGCAAATCACGCTGCTCGACTCCGCCGGCTCGGACGACTCGCGGATCGATACTTCGTTCACGGTCGAATTACCCAG
>JBGTKH010000255.1:0-5906 GCA_041744735.1 Pirellulaceae bacterium
GCTGCCACCCGCGGCATCGCGACCGAACAGATCCACACTGCCATCGGCCACGTTCCAATTTGCAAAGCCAGTGAAATTCGGACCACCGACGCCGAAGACAGTAGTATCGCCGGTTATTGCCTCCGCAGGAACGAAAAAGAATGCCGTTTGCGCGGCGGCGTCGATACGTGAAGGCGCAATGATCCGACTGCCGTTGCTGCCGTTTCTGTCAATCGTGGGAAAAATCACTTGCGTTGATTCAGGTCCCCACGGTACGCGAAGGCCAACCTCTTGTCCCACGTTTGCCGACGGCGCGCGGGGGATCGCGGGAAAGCCGCTGATCGCTCGCACATCGCTTGCCGGCCGGACACTGAATTCGTGTGGTGCCGCGAGATCGTTGCCCGCCCGATCGGCGATGATCGACGTGTCGATTCGCACCTGATAAGAGCCGGTTTCGAGCGTGATCTGCGGGAACACCACCAATCGCCGGCCCAAAGCACGTGTCTCGACGGCGCGCAGCGCGACGAGCGTATCGTCGCCGCCGCCGGGCAATCCATCCGCACCGAGATGCATTAACGCGACCCCGCCGGAGTTTACTAGCGACGTGTTCAGCGGCTCACTGAAGCGGATGTTGATCGAAGGCGTGTAATATACTTTTTGGCCATCGGCCGGCGTGGTGCCCAGCACGGCCGGGGCGAATGTGTCCGGTGCCAGGTCGTACGTGAGCATATCCGACAGCGTGCTGTTGCCGCCGGTGTCGGTTGCGCGGGCTTGAATCGAAACGGTCGACACACCGGACGCGAGTGGCGGCGCGGCGGCGACGAAGTCGAAGGGGAGCGAGACGTCGTTCGCAACCACCTGACCATTGACCAGCAACTGGATGTTTCGCACTTGCACGTCGTCCGAGATGTTGACCGCGATGGGAATCAAGGTGCCTTCGATAACTTGAATACCGCCGGTCACAGAGTCCGCATCTTCAACCGGACTGGAGATGGACACCACTGGTGGCTGACCTTGGTTGTCGAAGGCCACGTAATTGATCACTTGAAGCCCGGCGCTTCCATCGGCCACGAAGGCGATGCCGCCAGCGATCGCCACCGACTGCGCGTCCCCAGGCGTATCGATCCTGGTGAGAAACTCATAGGTGTCCGCCGGGTCGGCAGCGCTGTGGATTTCCAGCCCTCGCGTTCCCGCCGCGACGATTGCCAAACCCGATCCATTGACGATCGTCTTTCGGTTCGCGGCTTGGACAAGCGGCGTGTCCGGACCCGAAACGACGCTGGGTGCATCGGGATCGCTCACGTCGATCGTGGAGTATCCGTTTGTGCCGTTGGAAACATAAGCGATCCCGCCCGCGACGAACAACCTGCTGGCCGCGCTGGGCACGTCCACGATACCTCGCAGCGTTGCCTCGAACCCACTGATGTCGATTGCCTGGAGCTTGTTGTTCGTCGTCACCGCGAACAGCGTCTCGCCTTCGCGCGCAAGATCGTTGATTCCGGCGCCCAAGCTGAGTGATTGCAGCAGTTCGCCGCTGGCAAGATCGATCACGCTCACCCGATCGCTCTGCGGCGTATCTGTGTAGATCAGTCCATCAAACAGTTCGATGCGGCTCGCTCCCCCTGGAACTGGAATAGACTGGCGAAGCGTTGGCAACATCGGGTCGGCAACGTCCACCAAGTGCAGCCCCGCGGTTCCGCCCGCAAGAACCGCCATTTGCCGTGTGCTATCCACTGCAACGTCCGTATTGTCCCCCGGCAGACCAAGCTGGCCCAACACGATTGGATTGTTAAATTGCGAGGTGTTAACGATTGCTAAACCATAAGAGCCGGTGGCGACAAAGGCGGTTTGACGTTGGGCATTTAACGTCGAACCTTCGACAACCACCTCTCGGGTTTCTCCTTGAAGCGGCAAGCTTGAGATGATGCCTGTCGGGAAGCCACGGTTGTCCAGCGGGTCCAGGCCTTGTTGGATTTCCGCGAGATCGTTGACTCCATCGCCATCTGTATCACGTTCATCGACACGAGTCCCCACCACACTCTCTGCTAAGTCAGCAAGCCCATCCAAGTCTGTGTCAGGACTTTCGCTGTCAAAGAACACGGTCTGAAATCCTATAAGGACCGTTCGTTGGCCATTCGCAGCTGACGTTCCCGAATTTGTACTTAATGCATTCCTCGTAGGATCGAAAAAGGTGATCTCATACGGGGAATCCGGAGCTATGGATTGGGGAATATTGAATTGCCCTTCGGAACTAGTCCGACCGCGGATCACGAGCGAGCCAACCGTAAATCGGTAAAAACTATTTCGAAATCCGCGCAACCCAAGTACGAGTGAGGTGATTGCGTCCTGCTCTTCAGCAACGACGGGAACCAGTGAGTTGAACTCAGATGTCGCGTCGTTCGCCAGAGGCTGATAAGCATTAGAGAATACGTCTGCCTCAACAACAACAATTGACATCTGGGCGAGGATTTCTTCATCCGTTGAGGCGTTGAGTCCACTAATTCGACGGCGCTTTTTAACAGAGGACCAATATTCGCCAAGTCAGCCGCTGCGTCCCACAGAGCCTTGCCCAGCGCCCATGCATCATCAAAGTTAAAGCCTTCGCACTCCTCTGGTGGCGGTTCTTCCGGCGACGTTCCTGGTTCGGGAGGTACAAATCCCCACCCCGGTGCACGAATCCCAACTCCAGCGTCAGAGTCAATCGTGAGTCCATCCGCGCTAACGGTGCCGGTTCCGATGATGACCCACTTGCCAGCGTCGTGGTCGAAGGAATAGAAGAATCGCTTCTCCCCTGGTTGCAGACCATAGAGGTTCGGATAACTCAACGGCGCGGGCGTGTCGAAGTTTGTAGCGCCGCCGCCTTGGACGGTAAAGACCAGTGTGGGGCTTACACCTGGCGGTAATGGCGCTGGAATGCGGTCGGGTGCGACGGGTCCGATCATCACCTGCGTGCCGGGCGTGCCATCGTCGAAGTACAGCGAGTCAGCCGGCACGGTGAGCTGCAGCCGGTCCCAGACCGCGGGATCAATCTGAGGATATAGATTTGCCAAATCCGCTTTGGCCTGGTCGCCAAAACCGATCACGGATTCCTGGCCCGGCGTGAGTGTCGTGAAATCCTCGTCGCGCATCAGCGGCAAGTAAATGTCGAACGGCACGCCGCTCATGTTCAACTGTGTGGCCTGCCCCGGAATCGTGTGGAACGGTTTTCCGACGTTCGGATAGTAGAAACCGTCGGGCGCTGTGGCAAAGCTGCCGTTAATGTGCACAAAGAACTCCGGCGCGGGCATGTCTTCCAACAGGAAAAAGCCGGTCTCGTCCGTCACGGCGAAGACGCCCGGCAAGGCATCCACCTCGATATGTGCGCCCACGACCGGAATGTCGCTGCCATCCGGGTTCTTGCGATTCGATTCGTAGACATAGCCAAAGATGTTTGTGCCTGCGATGCGCGTGACGGGCAGCGTGGTAAAATCGGCGGTCCTCCGCCCGCCAGGAATGTTGTCGCCGTTGGCATCCAGCAGCTTGCCGCTGCGGTCCATGATGCTGTCACCTTCGATCACCACGCGCACTTCCGTGGAAGCCGGCAGCGGGCTGTCATAGAAAAACGTCGCGAACCGCTCGGTGTTGGACACAACAATTCGTCCCGGCAAACGCTGCCCGTTGGCGATTAAGTAGAACGAGTCGGCATTCACCGTCGACGGGTCAACGCGGTCGTCGAAGCGAACAATGGTTTCGCGCGTCAGGCTAACCATCCCTTCGCCATTGGCTGGCGAAAGTTCCGCGATCTTGGTGACCGCCGGCAGCCGCGTAACGCTGAGGCTGAAGCTGCTTTGGTTGCCCGCCGCGTCGCTGGCCCGAACGGTCAACGGGTTGGCGCCGATCACCAGCGGGACAGCCGCAAACTGAAACCGACCGTTGCTGTCCGAAGTCGCTGTCAAGCCCAAGCCGACCAATTCAATCAACGTGTTGGGATCACTTTGTCCGGTCAGCGCCACTTGATCGAGTAACGTTGTCGGATTGCCTTGTGCATCGAGACTCGCAGGTGGAGAAACATTGAACGACGGTGCTGCCGGCGCTAACGTGTCCAGGGTGAAAGACACGTTGAACTGGGAGATGTTCCCGCGTGCGTCTTTCGCCTGAAAGTGAACGACATGGCCACTGTCCGCCGTCCCGTCGCGCGGCAAGCCGGGATCGAAGGTGAAATTTCCGAAGCGGTCGAACGGCGTATTGATGAACGCAGCGCTGTCGCCAACTCGGGCTTGAAACGACGCAACACCGGTAAAAAGCGGCCCCACCGTGTCGCGAACCGTGCCCCTGATGGTCGGATCGAAAGTGAGGCCGTCGCTGTTGGCGCTGCCAGCCGGAGCCGTGTCATTCGCCAGTCCGGCGACGATCGCAGGCGGATCTCTGTCATTGCGCAACGCCGCAATCGTTGTAAAGATATCCACGGGATTAAAGAACCCATCGCCGTCGACATCTAAAAACGGCGGCGGCGCATCAGGAGCGATAGGCGGCGACGGCAGCTTGCGGTAACCCTGCGTGCGGGCAACCGCGATCAAATGTGAAGACGTCGACGTTCGTCACGACTCCGGTGTCATTGGCAGTATCGATGACGTTGAATGGATTGATTGGGTTCTGCCAATCGGATACCAGCACCTCGCGCGGTTCGAGCGGCTCAAACAATAGCCGCCGGTGCAAATGGACGTTTCGTTTTCGACTCAGTCGCTTGTGCCGTTTGGTCGTAAGCCGTGATTGACCGCTGGACGAAACGCTACGTTGCAGATGTGCGACATTGCAGCACCCGAGTTCACACACGTCCAATCGAGATCTCCGCGACGTTGCCATGACCACACCCCCATGAGCAAGAGAGATTAGTCGTTCGCGCCGGCCGCGCGGGCGACGAGATCGCAATGGGTCTGTTACCTCGACGCACGTAGCGCAATTACCTAAGAGTGGTTAGATTCTATTGGAGGCGTATTTTGCAATGCAAGTGCTGCCTACTTTTATGTTGGAGGGTTCGATTGTGAAAATCTGGGGGGTGTCGAGCCTGATCGCCGCCCTCCCCGGCACCTACACCGCCCCCGCCAGCCGCGCCTACCTCTACTACACCGACGTACACAAACACTGGATTCCCGGCCCCCGCGTGGAGATTACGCCGCGCGCCGAGAATTAGACGAAGCGATGTCGCACGGGTAGTCCCGCTTAGTTGCTATAGTGGAAGCGGGAGGCGATGACAATGACGGTGCCGGCCTTGACCGTGTAAACCAAGCGATGCTCGTCGTTGATGCGCCGCGATCAGTATCCCGATAGGTCGCCCTTGAGCGGATCGGGCTTGCCAATGCCTTCGAATGGTGTCCGCAGGATTTTCCGGATCAATTCGTTGATCCGTTTGAGCAGCTTGCGGTCACGTTGCTGGAACCACTGATAATCAGTCCAGCCCGATGGCGTGAAGGTCAGATTCATTCGGCGGCCAACTCCCGCGGTTCCGCCTGGCCCGATTCAGCTTCGGCCATAGATCGTCGCAAGTGGGAAGCGTTCGCTGGATTGGCAAGCAGGTACAGCGTCTCCTTCCACGAGTTGAACTCGTCCAGCGGCATCACGACCACCTGCTCCCCCTTGTCGGTCACCACAATTCGCGGCTCCGCGTCCGCGAGAACCTGTTGGACCAGCCTTGCCAGATTGCGCTTCGCATCTTTCAACGTTACAGCTTGCATTACGAACTCCCTGATTCAAGTGTTGTCGCAGGCGGCCTCGTTGGCGTCGAATGAGATTTTCGTGGGCCATAGCGGTGAGCGTCCACGGCTTCGTCAATGGCCTTCTGATCAACCCCGCGTCGCCGGGCCTCGCGGCGAGCGTCTTCCGCTTCCCTTCGCCACTCGGACTCCGCCCGCTCCGCGATCTGCCGCTGCAGCGTTTCACGATCGCTCTCG
>JBGTKH010000256.1:0-4423 GCA_041744735.1 Pirellulaceae bacterium
ACTTGACCGGGCGACACGCATAGCGGGCGACTTGGCGGTGAAAGAGAAACTGTCCAAAGAGGAGCAGGATTATTTGGAAGTGCTGTCCGACTTGATCATCAAATTTGAAGGCGAACACCACCGCATCGATCCCGTTTCAGAGGACCGCATGTTGGCGTTCCTCATTGAGCAAAAAGGCATTACCCAGCAACAATGCGCGAGAGAGATTGGGATTGCAAACTCGACAATCTCCGCCGTGATCAAAGGCAAGCGAAAACTGACGCGCGAACAAGTGGAAAAATTATGCCGCTACTTTCGAGTGAACTCGGCCGCGTTCATTTCAACCGAATCCGAGGCAATCGTAGAGGCACGATAGATCACCGATACGATTTTAAGGGGGCACGTTCAATCACCGAACCGCCTGATCTCTTGGCCGTTGGCGACCAGGCGGATGATGCCGCCGTAGCAGCCGGCGATGAACCAGGTGCCGTCGGGGGAGAATACGTAACGGTAGGGGTCGATTTCCGGGCGCAACGTGGTGTCGGCGGGGCGGGAATAGTAGGTGCGGAATGTGCCACGCTCGAAGGTGTACCGGTGCTGTTCTTTGCCAGTCGCGAGCTCCCAGAATACGACGTCGCCATTCTCTTGACTGGCCGCGGCCAGCGTCACGCCGTCGGGTGAAAAGAACGGATGCTGCTGGCCCGGCGTCGCGGTCTTTAGGCTGGCGATTGGTCGCAGCCCCGTGCCGTTGACGTTGGCTGCGTCCCATAACAGCACGTTGCCTCCGCCGTGTCCCGTGGCCAGCAGCTTGCCGTCGGCCGAGACGGCCACGTGATAAAAGGGGTCAGCCAGCGGCTGCGACTCGGCGAGCAATTGTCCCGAGGCGGCTTCGCACAGTACGATGCGGAATTGGTTGCCGGCGTGCAGTACGCCGGCGATGGTCTTGCCGTCGGGAAAAAAACTGATCGACAACGCGCCGCCGAGCGGTTCGATGAGCTGTTCTTTCTTCCGCGTGGCTAAGTCGTACAACGCACAACGCGAGCGGCTGAGCACCGCAACGGATTCGCCATCGGGCGAAAAGTCGAAGCCGTGACAACCGTGGAACTGATGCACGACCTTTCCGGTCACCACGTCCCACAAACAAACCTCGTGCATCGGTACGTCGTCGCCGGGCGAGAACAGCCGCGAGGAGGCCAACCGTTTTCCGTCGTGCGAAAAGCGAATCTTCGTCAAGTCGCCGAACGTTTCCATGCGCCGCAGCCGAGTGCCCGAGGCGATGTCCCAAATCTGCAGCACGCCGCACTTGCTGGGGCTGGGATGAGGCCGCGGCGGGAACTCGCTGTTGGACATCCCCGAGATGCCCGTCGCCACCAACTTCCCGTCCGGCGAAACCGCCACACAATGCGCATTCCGCGCGGGCACAAACGGCGCGGCGGATGCGGCCGACGCGGTCAGCAAAAGCGCACCAAAGGTGAAGGCCGCATACCGTAACAGAGAATTCATGGGCCAAAGCCTCGTTGTTTAACGGCAAGCCGAAGGCGACTGCGGCCGCGCTGCTCCCGTCGCCTTCGGCTTGCCGTTAAACGATTCAAGTTCCGGGCCGTTCAGTTGCCACACACCATATTCTACCTTGGCCCCATTCTACCGCGAGCCCCAGCCCCCGTGCGCTGAAAAATCGAGGCGGCGCTGCTATCATTAGGGAGATGAAAAAACTCGCGAATTCGTTAATTGTCCTTCTGCTAGTAACGGCCCCGTTCGCGGCGGTGGTTTTCGGCGTGGAACCGGATAAGGCTGATCGGCCGGTGGATTTCGCTCGGCAGATCGCGCCGATCTTTGCCGACCACTGTCTGCGTTGCCACAAGCCGGATAACAAGAAGGGCGACCTGTCTTTGGCCACGGCCGCTGAGTTGGCCGCGACGGAATTTGTCGTGCCGGGCGAGCCGGACGAAAGTCATCTGCTGGAGGTTATCACGCCCGCCGAGCCAGGCCAGCGGCCGGAGATGCCCAAAGAGGGCAATCCGCTGACCGCCGAACAGATCGCGCTCGTGCGCCGCTGGATTGAAGAAGGGGCGAAGTGGCCTGAGTCGATCGTGGTGACGGAGAAGGCCAAAGCCGACAAGTCGTGGTGGTCGCTTCAGCCGCTGGCCCGCGTCGAACCGCCCGATGTCGCGGTGCTGCGGAAAGACGGGCACGCGATTCCAGATGCTTGGACAACAAACCCAATCGATCGATTCATCTACGCCCAGTTGATCGACAACGGACTCGCCCCATCGCCGCCGGCCGATCGCCGCACGCTGATCCGCCGGGCCACGTACGATTTGCTCGGACTGCCGCCGACGCCGGAAGAGGTCGAAGCATTCGTCGCCGACGATGCGCCCGAAGCCTACGAAAAACTGATCGACCGGTTGCTCGACTCGCCGCACTACGGCGAACGCTGGGGGCGTCATTGGCTGGACGTGGTCCGCTTCGGCGAAAGCCGCGGCTACGAACGCAACGAGATCATCACCAATGCCTGGCCGTTCCGCGATTACGTGATTCGATCGTTCAACGACGACAAACCGTTCGACCAATTGGTCCGCGAACATCTGGCGGGCGACGTGATCGGGGCAAACCAACCGGACGTGGAGATCGGCACCACGTTTCTCGTTTGCGGGCCGTACGACGACGTGAAGAATCAAGACCCGGTGCAAGCAGCGCAGATCCGCGCGAACACCATCGACGAAATCATTCAAGCCACCGGCGAGGCTTTCTTGGGGCTCACGGTTGGCTGCGCTCGTTGTCACGACCACAAGTTCGATCCAGTCTCGCAGGCTGACTATTACGGCATGTACGCCACGCTGGCGGGTGTTGAGCGCGAGAGCCGCGAGATTGCGACGCTCGCCGAACAGCAACAGCGGGCCGCGGCCCTCAAGCCGCTCGTCGACAGCAAGACTCAATTCGATAGAGCCAAGGCCGAGTTGGAGAGCGACGTAGTCGCCCGCGCCGAGCAAATGGCGGTGGCTTATCAATCGCGTTGGACGCGACCGCCGGTGAATCGCCGCGGCACCGAGGAGACGTTCACTGCGGTGAAGGCCCAGTTCGTGCGGTTGCTCGTCGAAGGTCAGGAAGCCAACCCGACGGCTCGCAGCGGGTATCGCATCGACGAATTCGAAGTTTGGACAGCCGACGAGAATCCGCGCAACGTGGCGCTGGCCGTCAACGGTGGACGTGCGGAAGGGGCGAGCCGCGTGGCCGAAGATTTCGCCGAGGCTTACAGCGCCAAGCTAACGATCGATGGAAGATTCGGCGCGAGTTGGATCGCCGAAGGTCCCGAGCTAAAGATCACGCTGGCTCGGCCCGAGACGATCGACCGCGTGCTGTTCTCCAGCGACCGCACCGGCGCGGCGGGCGAAAACAGCGTAGCGATTTTCGTCGCGGACTATCGGATCGAAGTGTCGTTGGACGGCCGGCAGTGGGCCGAGGTCGCAAACTCGCACGATCGCCAACCGGCCAGCCCCGCGCATCGGCTGCAGCGGTTGATCGACGCGGAGATGACTGGGAAGGAACGGGAACGGTTGGCGGAATTTGACGCGAAATTGGCAACGGTGAATCGGCAAATCGCCGCGGTCCCACCGCTGCCTTTGATGTGGGCCGGACGGTTCTCACACGCCGCCGGGCCGTTTCACATCTTTCGCGGCGGCGATCCGCAGAAGCCGGACGCGGAAGTGACGCCATCCAGCCTGTCAACTCTCGACGAAGTCACGCCGCCGTACACGCTGCCGCGGGACGGCGCCGAGGGCCAGCGGCGGTTGGCACTGGCCAATTGGCTTGTGCACGCCGACAACCCGCTCACGCCGCGCGTGCTGGCGAATCGGCTGTGGCATTATCATTTCGGCACGGGCATCGTGGATACGCCCAGCGATTTCGGTTACATGGGCGGCCGGCCGACGCACGGCGAACTGTTGGATTGGTTGGCGCGGCAGGTGCACCATCATCAATGGCGGCTGAAACCGCTGCACCGGCTGATAATGACTTCGCAAGCGTACCGGCAATCGGGCCAGTTTCGCGAGAACGCCGCGCAGATCGACGCCGACAGCCGCCTGCTGTGGCGATTCCCGCCGCGGCGATTGGCGGCCGAGGAGATTCGCGATACGCTGCTGTGCGTTTCCGGCAAGCTGGACACGACGATGGGCGGACCCGGATTCCGCTTGTACCGTTACCTGCAAGACAACGTGGCCACCTATGTGCCGCTGGACGAGCACAGGCCGGACACGTATCGCCGCGCGGTGTATCACCACAACGCGCGTGCGTCGCGGATCGATCTGATGACCGAATTCGACTGTCCCGACAACGCTTTCGCCACACCGCGCCGTGCGACCACCACCACGCCGCTGCAAGCGCTGACGCTGATGAACCACCGCTTCACGCTCGACATGGCCGGCTTTCTGGCCGAGCGGCTGACACA
>JBGTKH010000257.1:0-8879 GCA_041744735.1 Pirellulaceae bacterium
TAGTCAATAGTCAGTAGTCAATAGTCAGTAGTCAATAGTCAGAGGTCAATAGTCAGAGGTCAATAGTCAGAGGTCAATAGTCAGAGGTCAATAGTCAGAGGTCAATAGTCAGAGGTCAATAGTCAGAGGTCAGAGGTCAGAGGTCAGAGGTCAGAGGTCAGAGGTCAGTGATGGCAGTTGTCAGTGGTATCAGTGCTGAATACTCGGTACTCAGTACTCAGTAACCCGTCCGCAATTCTCAGCGGTCGATTGCCAGTGGAATCAATTGACCGACGCAGGCAAATGACAAATGACAAATGACCTCTACCGATTTTTCAATCGCGGATCCAGTGCATCGCGTAAGCCGTCACCCAGGAAATTCAGCGCAAATAGCGTCAGTGTCAGTGTCAGACCGGGAAACAGCACGAGCCACCAGAAAGTCCTGACCGGCGTGATGACTTGAATGCCTTCGTTCATCAACAGTCCCCAAGACACGTCGGGGGCCGTTACGCCGAGCCCTAGGAACGACAGAAACGCTTCGAACAACATCACGGCCGGGATGGTCAGCGTCAGATAAATGATCACGATGCCCATCACGTTGGGAATCAAATGCCGAAACACGATCCGCATTTGGCCGGCCCCGATGGTGCGCGCGGCCTCGATGAATTGTTCGTTGTTCAGCGAGATCACTTGGCCCCGGACCACTCGCGACATCGTCAGCCAATAGATCGCCCCGATGACGATGTAAAAGATCACAATCTGATTGATCCCGTATCGTTCCAGCTTTTGCTTGATGCTGTCTTCGCTCAGGATTGTAATCAAGAAGATCACGACGAAGATGAAGGGAATCGAATACAAAATGTCGACGATTCTCATCATCAGATTGTCGATCCAACCGCCTAGATAGCCCGCGACGGCACCATACGTGACGCCGATCAGCAGCGAGACCAACGTTGCCACTACGCCGACCACCAACGACACGCGGGCTCCCCAAAAAATGCGCGACAGCACGTCACGCCCCAAGCTGTCGGTGCCGCAAACCGATGGCACACACCAGTCGCCGAATAACGCCACACGGGCGCGGATCATCAGTCGGCTGACCGGCCCCGGTTTGTTCCACAGCTTGTTAAACGGGTGCTCGTAACGATAGCGTTGGGCGATTTCTCGGTCGACCTGGCCGCGTTCGTCGCGCGATGCGTCTACGCGCGTGGCTTTCAGCTTCGCCACTTCGGCTTCGAATTTGGCCAACTCCTGCATGAGTGAATTGCCTCGAAATCCTAACTCGACACGTTGTCCCAACCGGACCGGCTCAAAACTGGGCGACAAAAGCAGGCGGTCTTTCAAATCCTTGTCCATCGGCGATTGCAGCGGCAGCAATGGCGTAAAGATCGCCAACCCGGCGACAAACATGAGAAAGTACAAAGACCCGACCGCGGCCCAATTCTTGCGCAGCCGCCGCCATGCGTCTTGCCACAATGACACGCCTTGAATGGCCCGCGCTTCGGCCAGTAGCCCGGAATACTGATCGAGCGGCGGCAAGCGGCTGCCATCCGGCGGTCGGGCGTTTGTTGGCTCGGACGTTGTCATCGGCGGCTAGCGGACTTTCACTCGCGGATCGACCAGTGCGTACGACAAATCGACCAGCGTGTTCATTACAAACAGCAGTAACGTGTAGACCAAGACGACTCCCATTCCCAACGTGTAATCGCGCTGCGTAGCGGCTTCAATGAAGTGACTGCCCATGCCCGGCAACGCGAAGATACGTTCCAGCACCAGCGAGCCCGTCAGGATACCAGCCGTCGCGGGACCCAAATACGACAACACCGGCACAATGGCGCCGCGCAACGCATGGCGAATCACCACGCGACGGTCGCTCAGCCCCTTGGCGTAAGCCGTACGGATGTAGTCGCGTCCCAGCACCTCCATCATGCCGCCGCGCGTCAGCCTCGCAATATAGCCGGCAAACGCCGCCCCCAAACACAGCGCCGGCAATATGATCTGATTCAAATTCCCCCACCCCGCTGCCGGAAACAGCGGCCAAGTAAAAACAAAGAGCAAGATCGCGACGCTCGCCAACACAAAATTCGGAACGGCGATTCCTAAGGTCGCCAGCGCCATAAAGGACACGTCCAAAAACGAATTGCGGCGAACGGCCGAAACCACGCCGGCCGTCATCCCTAATGTCACTGCGAACACCAGGGCCACAATTCCAAGCGATGCCGACACCGGAAATCCCTGAGCAATGACCTCGTTGACGGTATAGTCCTCCAGGGCGTAGCTCGGACCAAAGTCAATCCACACGCGCGGAGTATAGTACGGCCCAAGTCGGAACCGAACGAGACTGGCCAAGTGAAGATAGTACTGTTCGTAAACCGGGCGATCGAGTTTATAGCGAGCCTCGATGTTCCGCTTGATCGACTCCGGAACTTTTTTCTCACGGTCGAATGGGCCGCCCGGCACGGCGCGCATCAGAAAGAACGTGATGGTATAGACAATCCATAACGTCAGCAGCAGCCAGCCGAACCGTTTGATTAAAAATGCAACCACGTTACTTCCCCGCCTGGGTAGAGTTCGCAGCGTCGCGGTCGTCAACACTCAGGATGTGCAGCGGGTGCAAGTCTTGAATGTTGGCCGAGAATCCCTTGACGCGGGGATGAACCATGTTGATCGAGACGTAAAAGTAGATGGGAATGATCGGCAGTTCCTCCATCAAAAGACCTTCCGCCTCGTGCAGGATTTCCATCCGTTTTTGCGGGTCGGGTTCGGCCGCGGCGTCTTTGATCAGTTTGTCGAACGTCGGGTTACTCCAATTCGTCTGATTGTTCGCACCGTCGGTAACGAACATATCCAGAAACGTGTTCGGATCGGGATAGTCGCCGATCCAGCCGGAACGCGCCACGCCGTAGTCTTTCCGTTGCAGCGTATTGAGAAACGATTGCCATTCCAGATTTCGCAGTTCGACGTCGATGCCCAAGTTGTTGTTCCACTGCTGTTGAATCACTTCGGCAATGAACTGATGCGCCTCGTTGGTGTTGAACAGGATTTGCAGTTTCGGCAGATGGCGGCCTCCCGGATAACCTGCGTCAGCAAGCAGCCGCCGCGCTTCGGGGACGTTGAATTCGCCACATTTTGCCGATTCGTATCCCGCCAAGCCCGGCGGCACGAAGCTGCGCGCGGGTTGCTGGCCGGCCTTTAGAATCTTTTCGCAGATCACTTGCTTGTCGAGCGCCATGTTCAGCGCTTGGCGAACGCGCACGTCGTCCAGCGGCGGTCGCGTGACGTTGAGCCGATAGAAGTACGTCGTCAACATAGGTGCCGTGAAAAAATCCGGCCGTTTGCGCAGGTCGGGGACGACCGGCGTGGGAACGGTTGTCGCCCAGTCGACCTGGCCGTTGATGTACATATTTAAGCTGGTCGATTCGGACTTCACCGCCAGCGCGTCGATGAAATTCAGCCGCACGTTGTCCGCGTTCCAATACTTGGGGTTCTTCACCAAGCGAATCCGATCGCGGATGCGGCGAAATTCGAGACTGAAGGGCCCGTTACTAACGATGTTCTCGGGCTTCGACCAGTTGGGTGAGCCGAAGATTTCCACACACTTGCGATTGACCGGATAGAGCGGATAGAACGCCAGCAGCTCGTCGAAATACGGCGTGCGGTTCTTCAGCTTGACGACCAGTGTGTGATCGTCCGTCGCTCGAATGCCAACGGAGGCCTCGAAGTCCACGAGTACTTGCAGGCATTTCTCCACACTGCGATCGTCGGCCGACTTGCCTTTCACGGGCGGCACTTGGCTAAAAGCGCGTCGCTCCACTTTACCTGCGCCGCGGCTCTTGTCCGCCCCTTCGCGTTCCTTCTTGACATCGACGATGTACACCCAATCGCGCTTCGACGGATCATCATTCTTGACGTCTTTTCCTTGTTGCCTTTGCGGCTTGACGATCTCCACTAACACGCCGCGCAGGATTGTGCCGCGCGGAAACGGTTGGTCGGGCTGCGCGCGGTCGGCCAGTTCCACTTCCACCGGGTCGCCGATTGCGACTTCGCCGTTGTTATACTTCTCGGCACCGGTGACGTAGTAGTAGATTTGGTACGCGTACTCGGAGCCCGTTTCCGGATGCAACATGCGGCGCCACGACCACGCGAAATCGTGAGCCGTCACCGGCGTGCCGTCCGACCAACGTGCCGATGGGCGAATCTTGAACGTGTATGTCTTGCCGTCGGGCGAAACCGTGTAGCTTTCCGCTGCAGCGGGCACGGGTTTCATCAGCACGATGCCATCCTGATCAGGCGGAGCATCGATCGGCATGTGCGCCAGCAGTCCCTCGAACAACGCGTTGATAATGCGGCCTTCGGGCGCACCGGTCGCCTTCGCCGGATCGATCGTCTTGACTTCATCTCCGTTGACGAACGTGAAATCGGCCGGCGGCAGCCGTCGGAACGAGACCGCCCAAGCAACCGCAGCGCCGCAAACGGCCAACGCGACATAGGGGAACAGTTTTCGGGCCAGTGGATGCATTTGCTGATGACAGATGGTGCGTGACGCAAGCTTGTCAGCCACGTTCAATGTAAAGCCGAGCTACATCTGGGGCAACTATGCCGCCGGCGTCACGGGCGATTCGCCTTGGCCGGGCCACGGTGGGTACGAATCGGAGTGTGGGGCGGAAAGCCAAGGCGACTCGGATGGTCGGCTACATCCACTTGGATGCGTCGGCTAATATATCTACCAGCGCGTGACACTCGCTCTCGTGTCTTCAAGAATCGGAGAACGACCATTTCGGCTCATCAAGAAATGAATGCTGGTGCTCGCTACGAGCGATACAAGGCCATTGTGGACCGATTGGTTGAACGGTCCCATTTCGTCTTGGCGGACATCCAGCGGGCTTGCCCTGGCGAACGGCCGGCGTTTGTGACGCGGCTGGTCAACGAATTGGTCGAAGGCGGTTGGCTGGTGCGCGAAGATGATTCGCCAGGGCAAAACTACCGCTGGAACAAGGGCCGCGGTGAATTTCCCGCCAGCCGTTGGCTCGATGAAAAGCTCTTCAGCACACAGATTAAAGAATCCCCGCAACACGATCGTCCACGAGAACGCCTGATTGCGGTTGGCGCAGAGAACCTGCGGGTCGCCGAGCTATTGGCCATTTTGATCCGCAGCGGACGGCCGGGCGAGTCGGCCGTCATGGCGGGCGAAAAGCTGGCTCGCGAGTACCAGCATCGATTACAGGAATTGCCGGCTGCCGGGCGCGGCGAACTAAAGTCGATCACCCCCGCCGTGGAAACGACGGCCTGGTGTCAAATCATGGCCGGCATCGAGTTGGGCCGGCGGATCGCCGCCCTGTCTAACCGATCGGCCGCCACCCGCATCACGTCGGCCGCGGATGCCATCGAATTCTGCCGCAGGCACTTTGCCCGCTTGGCGAGCGACTCGCGGCAGGAAGAGTTTCACATCGTGACGCTCGACACGAAGAACCAGGTGATCGACACGCACCGTATCACGATCGGCACGCTGGACGCCAGTCTGGTCCATCCGCGCGAAGTCTTCCGGCCCGCAATCAAGGACGCGGCCGCATCGGTAATATTGGTTCACAACCACCCATCGGGCGACGCGACGCCCAGCCAAGAAGACTTCGCCGTCACGCGGCGCTTGGAATCCGCGGGGGAATTGCTGGGCATCAAGGTGTTGGATCATATTGTTCTGGGCAGCGGCTCGGCCATCAGCATCCGCGAATCCGGATGAGCGCGCTGGGAAAATACTTCGACAGCGCAACTGTAGCCGAATTCGCCAGAATTTGGCCGGAAGGAGCCGAATTCGCCAGAATTTGGCCGGAAGGAGCCGAATTCGCCAGAATTTGGCCGGAAGGAGCCAAATTGTGGCCAATTCGGCTACGGTTCACATCGAAGCCCTTGAAAAGCGGCTGTGGAGCGCGGCGGATACGCTGCGGGCCAACTCGAATTACGCCAGCAATGAATAATTTCTGCCCGTGATGGGGCTCGTTTTTCTGCGGCATGCCTACAGCCGCTTTCTGGCGGTCAAAGACGACATCGAGGCCAAATTGCCCAAACGCGGCGGGAAGACGCGGGAACTGGCCAAGGAAGACTTCTCACAAAAGAGCGCCATCTTTCTCCGGCCCAAGGCGCAGTTCGATTACCTCGTCGCGCTGCCCGACAGCGAAAACCGGGCGAAGGCGATCATCGGGGCCATGGAGTCGATCGAGCAGGACTACGAAAACCTCCGCGGCGTCTTGCCCAAAGGCGACTATCAAGAACTCGACAACGGTGTGCTCGGCCAACTGCTGCGGACGCTGAACCCGGACGAACTCAAGCGGGTTTCCGGCGACGTGTTTGGTCGCATCTATGAATACTTCCTGACGCAGTTCGCCGACCAGAAGGCGCACGACGACGGCGAGTTCTTCACGCCCATCTCGCTCGTTTCGCTGATCGCCCACGTGCTCGAGCCGGATCGCGGGACGGTGCTCGACCCGGCCTGTGGCAGCGGCGGCATGTTCGTGCAGAGTGCCCGCATCGTCGAGGAACAGGGACAAAGCCCGACCGATCGGCTCACCTTCCGCGGCCTGGAGAAAAACGCCACCACGATCCGGCTGGCCAAGATGAACTTGGCGGTCCACGGCTTGGAAGGCGACATCCAGAAGGCCATCACCTACTACGAAGACCCGCACGAGTTGCTCGGCAAGGCCGACTACGTGATGGCCAATCCGCCCTTCAACGTGGACGAGATCGACGCCGACAAAGTGAAGAACGACCCGCGGCTGCCGTTCGGTCTGCCCGGCGTCAACAAGAAGGACAAGGTCAGTAACGGCAACTACGTCTGGATCAGCTACTTTTACAGCTACCTGAACGAGCGAGGTCGCGCCGGTTTTGTGATGTCGTCGCAAGCGTCCAGCGCCGGGCGCGACGAAGCGAAGGTGCGGCAGAAGCTGGTCGAGACCGGCGACGTGGATGTCCTGATCGCCGTCCGCTCGAACTTCTTCTACACGCGGACGGTCCCCTGCGAGCTGTGGCTCCTGAATCGTAACAAACCGAAGGCCCACCGCGACAAGGTGCTGATGCTGGACGCGCGGAACGTCTACCGCAAAGTCACGCGCAAGATCTACGATTTCAGTCCCGAGCAGCAGCAGAACCTGCTGGCGATCGTCTGGTTGTATCGCGGCCGGCCGGAACGCTTCCTGGAGTTGGTATCCAGATACCTGGGCCAGGTTGTCGATGAGGGGCAGGCGTGTTTTGAATGGGAGAGCCAGGACGGCGAGTTGGTCCATGCGTTGCCGGATTTCGTCGACGCCGTCGCCGAGCTCTCAACGCAACTGGCCCCATTCCTCAAGACTCAGAAGAAGTCCGGCCCGCAGGCTGACACCTTGGCCGAGTTCGAGAAGGAGCAAAAACTGTTCGCCGGGGATGTGGAACGATTTCAAGTCAGCGTTCGTCAGGCGGCCAGGCAGTGGGAGAAGACGCCGGACACCAACGCCGCGCTGAACAAACTGGTGACGGAGTTCGCCCCGCTGGCCGAATCCAGCCGGGACCTGATCAAGCAGTCGGACCTGGTCTACAAGCTCGGCACGCGGTTGATCGAGATTTGCGAGAACGGGTGCGCCGCCAAGGAGCACGATGAGTGGGTCAGCCGCGACGTGACTCGCGCCCGCAAGACCACCGACGATTGCCGGCAAACGGCCGTCGAGCAACTCAAGCAGGTTCGTTACTTTTGGCGCCAAGCCCACTGGCTCACGGAACGGTTTCCCGACGGAAAACTCTGCGACGTGGAGGGCCTCGTCAAGCTGGTCGACAAGTCGGAGATCGAAGCGAACGATTGGACTCTCACGCCCGGCCGCTACGTCGGCGTCGCGCCCGAGGAAGTGGACGAGGATTTCGACTTCGAGGAAACGTTGCGTGAGATCCACGTCGAGCTGGAAGACCTGAACGCCGAAGCGGTCGAGTTGGCCGCGACGATCAAGAAAAACTTTGAGGAGTTGGGAGTATGAATTGGCAGCCTCGAAGTCTTGATGAACTTGGTTACGTAAGCCGAGGCAGGTCGCGACATCGTCCGCGTGATGCGGTCCATCTTTACGGCGGTCCGTATCCTTTCGTGCAGACCGGAGACGTGAAGCACGCCATTCTGTACTTGACGAGCCATTCGCAGACTTACAGCGAGGCGGGACTGGCGCAGAGCCGTCTCTGGAAGGCGGGAACTTTGTGCATCACTATCGCGGCCAATATCGCGGACACGGCAATCCTTGGGATTGATGCCTGTTTTCCCGATAGTGTGATCGGCTTCGTTCCAGACGAAAACAAGGCGGATGCGCGGTTTATCAAATACTTATTCGACGTAATGCTTCAGAAGCGATTCAAGCAATTCACCCAAGGCGCGGCACAAGACAACTTGAGCCAGACGAAACTGCTTTCGCTCCGATTTCCAGTGCCAGACGTTACGGAGCAACGCCGTATCGCTTCAATCATCTCCGCCTACGACGACCTGATCGAGAACAACCGGCGGCGGATTCAGTTGCTGGAGCAGGCGGCGCGGCTGCTCTACAAGGAGTGGTTCGTCCACCTCCGCTTCCCCGGCCACGAACACGTCACCATCACCAACGGCGTGCCGGCGGCGTGGGAGAGAAAGTCCCTAACCAAGCTCGCGGATAGTGTTTCGTATGGGCTTACGGCGAGTTCCAGTGAGGACGAAGTTGGGCCAAAGTTCCTTCGAATTACGGACATCGTTCCAACGATCATCGACTGGGACCAAGTTCCTTTCTGTGAAGCCGATGGCAAGGAAATCGACCGCAATCGTCTCGAAGTAGGCGATGTCGTCGTTGCACGAACCGGAGCCACGGTTGGATTTGCTAAACTAATTTCGCGGCTGCCATTTGTGGCGGTCTACGCTTCATACCTCGTTC
>JBGTKH010000258.1:0-5014 GCA_041744735.1 Pirellulaceae bacterium
CCCGTCCGACCAGCCATAACCGATGCCGTCGAACAGAAGCGATGTATCGGCAGGTGACAGTCTTGCGACGACGCGGTCATTTCGCTGCAGCTCGACGACGATTCCTTCCGTTGAGACGCGATCGACCAATTCGCCAAAGGACCGCGTATCGCGCGAAAGTATGGCCGAGTCCATCATCCGGCGCCGTTGATGGTATTCGCGAAGGTCTCCCAATCGGCCGCGGTTAAGGCGGCGTCGAACCAGTGATTCAGTTCTTCCAAATCGTCGCTGGCTTCCAAGCGCTTGACGAATTTGCGCGGCAAGGCACCGGGAAAACGAAGCTCCAGTGCTCGCAACAGAGTCTGACGTGTGGTCTCCAAGCGAGTTTGCACGCGAGCCTCGTCTTGCCACTCTTGAATCTGCTTTGACTGAATCATGTTCCAGCCCTCCAAGCCTCGTTTCCAGGCGTCCGCACAGCCCGCCAATTCAGCAAACACCAACGACAAAGCCGCGAAATCGGAACGCCGCTGAATGTTGGGTTCCTGCTGGGCCAGCCGTTTCCATCTGTTGATGATACCATCTTCGCCGCCACCTGCCATTAGCGAGACCCAGGGAAGGATGCTACGGGCCACGTCGCCACTGTGGATGCCGTCCAATGTCACCCCCGCGTCTTCCTGGCTCAGCGTCCGAATGACCACTCGGAAAGACAACTCGGCGACGGGAACTTCCGGCAGCGACATGCGCAGCGAGTTGGTTTGCGGGCGACCCGTGAGGTTGACGAGC
This sequence comes from Pirellulaceae bacterium, assembly GCA_041744735.1. GTDB lineage: Bacteria > Planctomycetota > Planctomycetia > Pirellulales > Pirellulaceae > JBGTKH01. The sequence goes on from JBGTKH010000258.1 coordinate 763, forward strand.
GCCGCGATGACGGTAAACCGGCCGCGCCGGCCACGACCATGACGCGTTTCACGTCGCACCCGGATTGCGTACTCAGCCAAGCGTTCCAATATCTCCGGTTCGCGCCGGCTTTGAAACTCGACAATGCACGCCACCGGTTCAGCCTTCCGGACCTCTCGGTCCAGACGGGCGACCGTGTCGCAGATCCGGTCCCGCTCGCCAGGAAACGGAATCGTCCGCGTGTCCAGCCATTCGCGGAAAACCAAACCGCTCGGCTCGTGTAGTAACCAGTGACAGAATCCCGCGGGGTCCATCTTGGCAGCATATCGTGCGGACTTGTCGTACGGATTGACCATCATTCCACCGAACGATCCCCCGAAGTGCCAACGCCTTGATTCAATTCGCTACGGGATCGGCGTGATTTTCATGTGCATCGAGCTGCTGGCTTTGGTGCGGATGAGCATGCCGCGGTAGGGCGTTTCGGTGGTTAGGTGTTGCGTGATTTCGGAATCGACGAAGCGGCCGGCGGCGGGGTCGAAGTGGAGCGTGCCGGATTGCTGTTGGTCTTTTAACACGACCTTGGGACTGGATGGGTCCTGCTGCTTGTCGAGCGTGAGGGTCGATTCGACTTTGATTTTCTCCAGCGGCTGATCGTCGCGCGTTTCCGGGCCTTCGTACGTGTAGGTGCTTGTCTGCTTCACCAGTCCCAGCGGCGAGGCAGTTTGCGTGACGACGTTCCAGCTCTCGCCTTTATTCACCGGCTTCTCGGGCAGCACGGCGGATGATTGCCGCAGTGTTTCGCTGATGCCTTCTTTGGAGAATACGCTCTTGAGCCGCGAGTCGGCGGCAGCGGCCTCGAAGGCTTTCGCGGCTGCGTCCGAAAGTTTTACCTCCAGGATTTCGCCGCGGTCGTTCATCTTGAGAACGAACGGAGCCCCGATCAGCGGCGCGACGGCGGCGGCGATGTCCTTTGCAGGACCGGTGGCTGGCGCCGGTGCGGCCGAATCGTACTGAATCGCGCCGGTGCCGGGGACATCCATCTTCATCGCCAGGCGCGAGAAAGATTGAGTCAGTTGCGCCGTGCCCTGCTCGTCGACGGCATCGACAGTCCAATCCATTTCCATCGTCATACCGATCGACATCTTCAGTGGTTTGGTGCCGACGGTCGTTTCCAAATCGGACTTCTGCGTGACCTCGACGCGAAGCTTCTGGCCCTGCTGGAGTTTCCAGCGTAGCAGCGTTTGAGCCCGCGCGTCGGCTGAGGCGAGCAGCGGCGCAACCAGCGCCGCGAACGACACGAACACCAAGCGATAGCGACAAACAATCATGCGTGCATCCTGCGGCCTATTCACGGGGCCGGTTTTACCGTCATTTCGACGGTGCTTTCCATCTTTTGATTGACGCTGCTCGTGCCGACGGTCACTTCCAGCGTAAACTTTTGCGACACGCGATTCTCGACAAACCGGCCGGCGGCAGCGTCGAAGTACATCGTGCCCAGATTCTCCTGCTCGCTGACCTTGATCTTCGCACCCAAGGGACCGGCCGGTTCGTCGGCGAAGCCAAGGGTCGAGGAGACGCTGAACTTGTCAAGCACGCGGCCGCCGCGCTGCTCTTCGCCGTCGTACACGTACGTCGAATCGATCGTCATCGTGCCGACGGGCGTTTTCGTTTCGGCCTTGTTTTGCCAACGATAACCCTTATCGATGGCCTCGTCGGGCAGCACGGGCGACGCCTTGGACATCATCTCTTTCATGCTGTCGCCGGCAAAGAACTGTTTCATCAACGGGTTGGCGTCGAAACCCTTCAAGGCCTCGGCCGGAATCTTTACGTCCAGCACTTTGCCGCGGACATTCATCGACTGCGAGAATTTCGCGCCGACCATCGGCTTGAGCATATCGGCGATCGTCTTAGTAGTCCCCGTGGGCTCTTCGGTCGACGCTGAATCGTACTCGATGTCACCCGCGCCGGGGATTTTCATCGTCATTTTGATCCGGTCGAACGTTTGCGTCATGTTGAATGATTCGTCGTCGGCCGAATCTACCAGCCACGTCATCTGCATGAGCATGTCGTTGGGCACTTCGACGGTGCGATCGCCGACGGTGATGATTTGTTTGACTTTTTGTGTCATCTCGACTTGGAAACGGTCGCCCCGATTCATCTTCCAACGAAAGGTCTTGGCGGCAGCGGCCGAATCGGGACTGGCCAGCAGGCTAACGGCCACCAGCGAAACAATCGAGAAGCAAGATGAAAAGTGAGGCCTCATGGCAATGTCCCTTGTGAAAATGGATTCAATGGAGCAGCGAACGAGCGACAATTGATTGTGACGTGCGGCGGCCGGTGACACTTCTCCTATTGCCGCGATACCCCCGGAGTAAATCCGGCGGCATCGATGCCCAGGTGGCGTTGTTAACTGCGTCCCAGATTCTTGTTCATGTATTGCTTGTACTTTTCAACGCCCGGCTGGCCGTAGGGATTGATGCCCATCAGGCGGCCTTCGACGACGGTGGCCAGCATCAGCATTTGGAACAACTGGCCCAGCGATGCTTCGTCGACGGCCGGCAGATGGATGTCGGCGGTCGGGCGGCCGTCTTCGCGGTACGCCTGGTTCGTGCCGGCGATCGCGGCTGTCATGAGGTCGGGCAGCGTTTTGTCGGCCAGATCGTTCAAGCGATCTTGATCCAGTTCGCTGCGGCCGACCGGCAGTGGTTCGTAGCGCCAGCGATCAACAATTACGTTGGTGACTAGCTTGTCGCGGCGACCCTCTTGATGTTGTTGAGCACGCGAGTGCAGATCGCGCGTGTTAACCACCGTCAGCGGCGTCGCGCCTTGTTCGTGTTTGCCCAAGCTCTCGGCCAGCAGTTGATCGTACCAGAGTCCCACGGCTTCCAATGCCTTCGACCAAACCGACAACACGCGGATCGATGCGCCGCGCTCGGTTTCCATCAGCCGCGAAACGCCCACGTAATCGAGCACCGCGTTCTTGCCGGGCGGCGCTGTCCGAAAATGCTGGTTCATTGCCGCCGCACCTTTGAGTAACTTCACGACGTCCAACCCGAGCAGCGCGGCCGGCAGCAAACCGACCGCCGAGAGAATCGAAAACCGCCCGCCGACGCCGTCGGGGACGTTGAACGTGGACTTGGCGGGGCAGCCAAGTGCCTTGGCCAAATCAAACAATCGGCCGCTGGTGCCTGTGACCGGCACAACGAGCTGCGCGAGTTGCTGCGCATCGCCACCGCACGAATCACGCAGCGCCGCCAAAAACTGTCGCAGCGATACCGCCGTTTCCAGCGTGCCGCCGCTTTTGCTGATCACGACAATCGCCCAGCGATCATCAACGCCACCGGCCTTGCTGCCTGCTCCCAACAACCGCAACAAGCCTTGCGACGCATCGTTGTCGACATTGTTGCCTTCAAAATACATCCGCGGCCGGCCGCCTCGGTCCGCGCGGCTGAGTTCGTTGAAATACGGTTCGCAACAAGCGTCCATCAGCGCCCGCGCGCCCATGTACGAACCGCCGATGCCCAGCACCACCACGCGATCTACGGCATCGCGCAGCCGCTTCGCCGTGTCCAAGATGCGGCCCAATTCGCCGGCCGCTTTCCGGTCGACGTTTTCGGACAGCAGCCGCTCGGGCAGGTCCAAGAATCCGGCGTCCAGCGGCTGTTTTTTCGCCGGGATTGGGCCGCCGTCGCGGAACAGCGACAGGTCCTCGTCCAGCACCTCGCGGCGGGCCGCTTGGAGTTTCGGGCCGAGGTCGGCCAACTGCTGCGATGTGATGCCGGTGCCGTCGATGAAGGCACCCGACGGATCGTACGTGACTGGGGCAATCGTCGTGTCGCTCATTCCATGAAGCCCTTAATAGATAAATTATGGACGTGAAGATTCGCGACGTTGAAGATAAAGGAATTCGCCGTCCATGGCCAGCAGGCGTGCGGCTTGATGGCCGTGCATGGGTGGGTAGCTGAAGTCGCCAGACTTTGGCCGGATTACGGAAAGACCAAACTCTGGCGAGTTCGGCTACGTCCATCAGATTACGATTAGCAGAGCATTAGCGCGCTGCTCGAATCGTCCATGTGGTAAGGTCAAGTTCGGGCACGATGTCGAATTTGTCGATCTGAGCGGCGATGTCAATGTCGCGCTCTTGGCCGATATCGATCAAGTTGCGGCCGCCGCGACTGTTGCCGATGGCTGTTGCCAGCAGCTTACCGGCAGCCAGATCGCCCGCCGCCGCGCGGCACGCATCGGCCGCGATTTCGGCTTGATCGTTCAGTTG
>JBGTKH010000259.1:0-19343 GCA_041744735.1 Pirellulaceae bacterium
TGACGAAGGAGGGCGGCTGACACGCTCGCGTACGGTTCCATTGTTAGTCACTTGGACTTGCGCACAATCATTCGTCATTCGTGCTTCGTCATTCTTTTGACATTCGTTATTCGTCATTCGTCATTCGGTCGGCATGTGATCATGCAGCCTCGAAACGTCCGCCCTTCGTTGCCTCGCTGGAGCCGGTCGTTGATCCGCCGCATGATGCTGTCCTCCACCGGGAAGTGCGCCATAATGCAAATCCAACACAGGCCCGCGACCACGACGTGAACCCATTCAACGTGCAGAAAATAGGCGGTCCCTCTGGTGTCACGGAATCAACGAGCGAAAGAATTGGCGAGCCGCCGGCGCGGCGCCGCGCATGTCCCAGACGTGCTCGCCGAAACCGATTTGAGCCAACACGTATTTGCCGAAACCAATCTGTGCGATCGTTACATATCCCGTAGCAAGTTGACCGAGACCGAAGGCCGCGCCGATGGCCAGTTGTCCAATGGCCAACACGCCGGTGGTTGCCTGGCCGAGCCCGAACAACAATCCGACCGCCAATTGACCGATCGCGATCACGCCGGCCGACGCCTGTCCGATCGCGACCACACCGATCGCCAGCCGGCCGATGGCGATGATCCCTTTGGCCACGATCCGCCGGCCTGTCTCCGGGCACTTGCCGCGCGTGAAATGCACCAGCGGCAGTCCCATGATGCGGCTGTGCGAGACGAACTCTTCAAACAACATCCCCGTGGGATACAGAAACCGCCGCCACGTGCCGAAGGAGGTCTCGTCGATCTTATACTTGATCTCTTCCAGCAACAAGTTTTTCGCGACGCCATTGGGCATGGGGAAGACCTCTGACCTCTGACCTCTGATCTCTCTTCCTTGAATCCGCGCCGCACAGTCACATTAATGCCTAACTAACTCTGCAGCCCCGCAATCACCGTTTCCAAAAACTCGCGCGCCCGGCGAGCCAAATCGTCGACACCTTCCGGCTTGGTGGGCCGCGGCACCAGTGGAGCGAAGATGTTTTCGCAGCACAGCGGCATCTTTAGGCCGGTGAACGCCACGGTATGCAATAGCCGATAGTGATCGATCTCGCCGAAGCCCGGCCCACAATCCTGATCTTGCGGCCAGTTGCGATGGTCCTTGATGCAGAAGCTGCGGACCACGTCGGCACATTTTTGAATGTCGGGGATCGGATCGACGTCCAAATAATCCATCACATTGCCGGCGTCGTAGTTGACCATGATGCCGGGATCGTCCACCTCGCGAACGATTTCCGCACAAGCTTCGCCCGTGCCCGTTTCGCCGCCGTGTTGTTTGACGACCAACAGCACCCCGAGGTCGCGCGCGATTGGGCCAAGCTGCTTGAATCGTTCGACCCACAGGTCGCGGTTGCCGCCGCTCGTGTGACCAAACGTCAGCACGTGCGGGACGCCGGCCGCGGCTGCCTGCTTAAGGCGGTTGGTTAGCACCGCCAAGCCGTCCTTCGCTTCCGGGTAAATGCCCGAGAACATCATGAGCGGTTCCAGACCCAGGTCGCGGCATCGCTGGCCCAACTCGCGCGCTGTTTCTGGCGGCGCATCGGCTGCCATCACGGGCACTCGCGAGCCATCGGTCTCCTGATGGCTGGTGCCCCAAGCCACATACTTATAGCCGGCCGACTTGATCCCGGTCAGTGCCCGTTCGAGCGGAAACGGCGAATACGGCAACGTCATGCAAGCAATTTGAAACTCGGTCAGCTTCCGCGGTTCGTCGTCGGCTCTGCTCAGCGGCGCGTGAGCCAATTGACTCAGCACTGTACCGGACACCGCGGCGCCGCTCCACATCAGAAATGAACGGCGGTCGAGGCGTGCGAACGGATTCGACGCCGAGTTAGCAAACTTCGGTTGGTCAAACATGGCGATCTCCACAAGACGTTGTTGTTCTCCGTCGGATATTGTGGCGTCAGGACCGTCCGGGTTGCAACATTCGGTCGAGAAATATTTTCGCTGTTCCGCAGATTCCAGAAGCCCCCGGCGAAAGCCGGCGGGAGCAGTCACTTGTTAACCAAACACGTCTCGTGACAGTGTGCCTCAACGGATGCCCTCGCCGAAAGTCGGCGGGAGACGTCACACCTTCGCCTATAGGTTAGAGGAGTGAGCCCTCCCACCGACTTTCGTCGGGGGCTTCTGAGATGTGGGAGGTCGGCCGTTTAGGTTACACGAGTGACGGCTCCCGCCGACTTTCGTCGGGGGCTTCTGGTGGTGGGCGCATTTGGGCGGTACGCGCAGGGTTTCTGCTTGACTTTCTCCCCGTTTTCGTGCACGCTGCATGCACCCTGCCAGAGGTTGCCCGCCGATTCGACCCTACCGGAATAGGAACTATCGACATGAACATGCGGTGCGTTCTCTCGACATTGCTATTGGCAACCGTATCCACCGCCGCACTGCCCGCTGCCGATCCGCTCGACGAACCGATCACGCCGCGCGAGGTGATTCGGCCGTTCAACGGCAAGGATTTGACTGGCCTGTACACGTTTCAAAAAGATACCGGCCGCGAAGATCCCAAAAGCGTGTTCACGGTTCACGACGGGATGATTCACATTTCGGGTGAAGGGGCGGGCTACGTGGCAACCGAACAGTCGTATAAGAACTATCATCTGGTCGTCGAGTACAAGTGGGGCCAAAAGAGCGATGGCTCGAAGTACGTTCGCAATTCGGGCGTGTTGCTGCACAAGATCAACCCCGACCGCGTCTGGCCGACGTGCATCGAAGTGCAGCTTGCTCAGGGCTGCGAGGGGGATTTCATCGTGATCCGCGGCGCCGACGCCGAAGGGAAGCCCGCGTCGGCCACGATGACCTGTGAAACTCGCGTCGCCGAAGACGGCCGCACGCGCTGGCATCCGGGCGGCACAAAGTCGGTATATTCAGGGAAACAGTTTTGGTGGTCGAAGCACGAGCCGGGATTCAAGGAGTTGCTCGACACGCGCGGCAAAGACGACGTTGCCAGCCCGCTGGGCCAATGGACGAAGGTCGAATGCCTTTGCAGCGACGACCGCATCACGGTGAAGATCAACGGCGAAACGGTGAACGAAGCCTTCGACGTGCACCCGACCGCCGGAAAAATACTGCTGCAAAACGAAGGCAACGAAATCTTTTTCCGCAACTTCGAGCTGCGGCCGGTGGAACCTTAGTTGTCCGCGCGCACCGTCGAGCTCGTCCCGCTCACCGCCGGGCTTGTCCCGGTGGGAGCCCCGTGGTGATCTCCCTGTTTGACTTTACCGTCTCTCTTCACGAAGCAAGGATAATGGAAATGGAACATGCCCATGGTGAATCGTCGACGCATCACACCGCCAATCGTCGCGACTTTCTGAAAGTCTCGACAGCGGCCCTCGCGGCAGGCACAGTGGCCGGCACGCTGGCTGTCGCCCGTAGCGCACACGCGGCGGGCAGCGACGTGCTAAAAATCGGCCTGATCGGTTGCGGCGGACGCGGCACGGGAGCGGCGATTCAAGCGCTGCGAGCTGACTCGCACGTGCAACTCACGGCCATGGGTGATGCGTTCGCAGATCGGCTGGAGATGAGTTTGAATACCGCGTTGAAAACCGAAGACGTCGCAGCCAAGGTGGAGGTGCCGCCCGAGCGGCGGTTCGTTGGCTTTGATGCCTACAAGCAAGTGATCGGCAGCGGCGTGGACGTGGTGCTGCTCACTGCGCCTCCGCATTTCCGGCCGCTGCACTTGCAGGCCGCCATTGACGCCGGCAAGCACGTGTTCGCGGAAAAACCGGTGGCCGTCGATGCGCCGGGCGTCCGCAAGGTGCTGAAAATCTGCGATGAGGCGAAACAGAAGAACCTGTCGGTCGTGTCCGGTCTCTGTCTGCGTTATTCCTACGGTTTTCAGAATATCATCCGGCGCGTTCACGACGGCGAAATCGGCGACGTGCACACGCTGCAGGCCAACGATTATCGCGGCGGCATCTGGCTCAAGCTGCGCGAGCCCGACTGGACTGACATGCATTGGCAGATGCGGAATTGGTATTACTTCACGTGGCTGTCGGGCGATTTCAACGTCGAGCAGCACGTGCATTATCTCGACGTGTGCGCGTGGATCATGCAGGACCAGTATCCGGTCAGCGCGATCGGTATGGGCGGCCGGCAAGTGCGCACGGGGTCCGAGTACGGCAATATCTATGATCATCACGGCGTCGTCTACGAGTTCGCCAACGGCGCGAAGTTGTTCAGCAACACGCGGCAGATTCCCGGCTGCAAGACCGACATGAGCGCCGGCGCTGTGGGCTCGAAGGGTCAAGCCAAGATCTCCGAGCGCAAGAACGGTTTAACGATCGTCGGAGAGAATAATTGGACGTACAGCGGCGAGGACAACAATATCTACCAGACCGAGCACAACGAACTGTTCGCCGGCATCCGCGCCGGTAACCCGATCAACAACGGCCGCTACATGGCACTGAGCACCATGCTGGCGATCATGGGCCGCATGGCCACGTACACCGGCCAGCTAATTACGTGGGACGACGCGATGAATTCCAAGGAAGACCTGACGCCTCCGCGATACGAATGGGGAGAACTGGCAACCCCGGCCATCGCCATCCCCGGTGTAACGAAATTTGTTTAATCCCCAGCCCCAAGGCTATAATCCGTGACCGCCCTTGAATCCGTGGGGAAAACCTCTTCCTCTCTTCCGCACCAATTCATTTGACGCGACCAACACCATGACCACAACGCGATTCTTCACAACCCTTCGCACGTCGATTGCTGCACTTGCGATCTTCACAACAACAACAACAACTATGCATGCCCACGCCGCCGATGAAAAACGTCCCGACAAACTGCGCGTCTACATCGGCACTTACACCGGCGCGAACAGCAAAGGCATTTACCTCAGTCAGCTCGATCTGAAGACCGGCGAATTAAGCGAGCCGCAGCTCGCCGCGGAGATCGAAAACCCGTCGTTCCTGGCGATTCATCCCAGCCGCCGCTACCTTTACGCCGTCGGCGAGCTCAGCAATTTCAACGGCCAGAAAGGTGGCGCGGTCAGTGCGTTTGCCATCGATGAGAAGACGGGGCGGCTGACGTTGCTGAATCAACAATCCTCGGGCGGCGGCGGTCCTTGCCACGTGGTTGTGGACCAGCCAGGCAAACACGTGCTGACGGCCAACTATGGCGGCGGCAGCGTGTGCGTGCTGCCGATTGACGGCGACGGCCGGTTGGGCAGCGCGACGGCGTTTGTCCAGCACGAAGGTTCCGGCGCCAATCCGCAGCGTCAAGATCGTCCGCACGCCCATTCGATCAACCTGGACGCGGCCAATCGTTTCGCCGTCGCCGCCGATCTCGGCTTGGACAAGGTGTTGGTCTATCGCTTCGACGCCCAGAAGGGAACGCTCGCCCCCAACGATCCGCCGTTCGCCGCCGTCGCCGCCGGCGCCGGACCGCGGCACTTTGCCTTTCATCCCAACGGCCGCAACGCGTACGTAATCAACGAGATTCACCTGACCGTGACCGCATTCGCGTACGACGCCGAGCACGGTGTGCTGAAAGAGATCCAGACGCTCAGCACCATTCCCGCCGGCACAGACACGAAGGGCCTTTCGACCGCCGAAGTGGTCGTTCATCCGTCCGGCAAGTTCCTGTATGGCTCGAACCGCGGCCACGACACGATCGCGATCTTCACGATCGACCAAGACACCGGCAAGCTCACGGCCGTCGGCCACGAACCAACGGGTGGCAAGACCCCGCGCAACTTCGCCGTCGACCCGACGGGCACGTTCCTGCTGGCCGAAAACCAAGCCTCCGGCACGATCGTCGTCTTCCGCATCGACCCAAAGACGGGCGAGCTAGACCCCACCGGCGACACGATTGAAGTCCCTTCACCGGTCTGCGTGCGAATGCTGGCAGCGCCGTAACTAATCCGGCACCGCGACGTGGAATATGGCCGCCCCACCGTGCTCGTCAGGGTGGGGCGCGAGATTAGGATGCTAGAGACTGGCGCTTGCAATCGCGGTCTTGCGTGTCAGAATAACGTTGGAGGCCAAAACGATGCGCACCACGATCACGATCGATCCCGACGTGGAAGTATTGCTGAAAACCGCCGTTAACCAGCAGCAGAAGACACTTGACGAAGTTTTAAACGACACGCTTCGTCAAGCATTGCCGCGAACCCAGAAACGGCAACGAGAACCCTACGTCCTAAAGACTCGCCCCTTGGGGATTAAGGCGGAACTTGACAAGGCTGTCCGGCTTTCCGATGAGTTGGAAGATGAGGAAATCATCGGCAAGCTGGGCGAGGGGCGCTAATGATTGTGCCCGACGTCAATGTGCTGCTCTACGCGATTGATTCGTCGTCGCCCCAACATGCTCGCTGCCGCGATTGGCTCAACGCGGCCTTAAACGGCGAAGAACCGATCGGTTGGGCGTGGAATGTGTTGCTAGGTTTCATTCGCGTCGGCACGAATCCAAAGGCCCTTTCAAACCCGCTCACAATTCACGAGGCTCTTGGCTACGTTGAGCAGTGGCTTGCCCAACCGCCGAGCCAAATCGTTGAACCAACTGCGCAGCATTTAGACGAGTTGCGTAATCTCTTGAATGCAACCGGCAGCAGCAGCAATCGCGTGTCAGACGCTCACGTGGCGGCACTCGCAATTGAGCACAACGGGAAAGTCTACTCGTGCGACACCGACTTCGCCCGCTTCCCGAATCTTACTTGGTTCAATCCGCTGACGGATTCCTGAATCTGACGGCTCGGACTATCCGTGCTGATCATTGGACGCCTCGTAATGAGGAGAGTTCTCGTCCGGCAATATCCACTTGGCGTCAAATAGGTGTGGACGACGCGAGAAATCGAACGGCGGCGCTTCGGGCGATTCGACACCCGGATCTTCCGCCCGAGCCGGAATGATCAGATCGCCTAGAAATGTGGCCCTTCCCTCGACTTACTTGGCGCTACGCACCACAAAAAAGCCTTCGGCCGCGGAGCAGCGGGCCGGTGAAGCGCGGTTGAGGGCGGCGGACTGCTTGGCGATACTCGCCGGCGACACGAACTGTCGGACGCCTCCGATCCGAGTGCCGGCGGCAGTTAGGCAACTAGCAGTGAATGATCCGCCCACGCCTGCCTGCTCGTCAGGCGGCTCTTTCCATTTCTGAATCTGAAGTACCCGCTTGATTCGATACTTTATTCGGCCACGGCGTTTGCACGATGCATGTTGCATTGGCGCGATGTGCATGCTTGAATGGTGACTTGCTGAATGCGAATTCGATTTCTCTTTACTGAAAAGGCAATTGACGATGAAACGACGAACGATGATTACGGTGTGTGCGGCGGTGGGTGTGGTGATGTTGGGTTCGCTGGCGGTGCGGGCCGAGGATGCGGCGAAGAAGCCGTATAAGCTGCTGATGGTCACGCAGAGCAAAGGGTTCAAGCACGGTTCGGTCTCTCGCAAGGACAATCAACTGTCGCCGTCCGAAGTGGCGATCACCGAGCTGGGCATCTCCAGCGGCTTGTTCCGCGCGGATTGCACGCAGGACTGCGAGAAGGATTTTACGAAAGAGAATCTGCAGAACTATGACGTGGTGCTGTTCTACACGACCGGCGATCTGCCGATTAAACAAGAGGATCGCGATTACTTTTTCAACGAATGGCTGCGGCAGAAGGGGCACGGGTTCATCGGGGCTCATTCGGCGGCTGATACGTATCACAACTACCAGCCGTACTGGGACATGATCGGCGGCACGTTCAACGGGCACCCGTGGGGTTCCGGCGAGACCGTGACGATCTCCGTGCACGACAAGACTCATCCGGCCAGCAAACCGTGGGGCGATGCTGTGACGCTCCAGGACGAAATCTATCAGTTCAAGAACTGGCAGCCCGAGAAGGTACGGGTGCTGATGAGTCTGAACATGGCCGAGACGAAACTGAAGAAGCCGTACCACGTGCCGATTTGCTGGGTGAAAAACTACGGCGACGGCAAGGTGATGCACATGAGCCTGGGCCATCGCGAGGACGTGTGGACCAACGAGACCTACATGGCCTCGATGCTGGGCGGCATCAAGTGGATTCTGGGCCTGGAAGTGGGCGACGCCACGCCGAACCCCGAACTGTCGGCCGAGCAAGAGAAGAAGGCCAAGGCGGATTTCGAGGCGGCACTGGGGAGTTAGAATTCTTGTGCGGTTGGGTGGCTGGGGCTGAGTCCGCGAAGCCCCAGCAGCGGCCGAACGGGGGCCTCGCGGCCTCAGCCCCAGCCACCCTGAGTTCCATTTCGTAGTATTGTCATGGCGTTCACATTGTGCTTGAACACCAGCACGATCAAGCCGCAGCCGCTGCTGGAGAAGATTCGGTTGACGGCGGAGGCGGGGTTTGCGGGGGTCGAGTTGTGGTTGAACGACGTGTACGAGCACGTCGGCCGCGGCGGTGAAGTGCGCGACATAGAGCAGGCGCTGGTGGACCACGGACTGATTGTGCCGTGCGTGATCGCGATGCGGCAGTGGGGCGAGGCGAGTGCTGAAGAGTATCCGCTGATGTTGGACGAGGCCAAGCGGCGCATGGAGTTGGCCGCGCGGCTCGGCTCGCCGTACATCGTGGCCACGCCGCCGCGCGAAACGGGCGACATGAGTCAGCTCGTCAGCCACTACAAGCCACTATCACATCAACGATGCCGATCCTCAAAAGCCGGCCGGTACACAAGCCGATCCCGATCGCGTGATGCTCGGCGAGGGCGTGATTGACCTGCGAGCTGAGATCGGCGTGCTGCGCGCGATCGGCTACGATCGCACGGTGAGCTTGGAACTGTTCAATCGCGAGCTGTGGGCGAAGGACCCGCGCGAGGTGTTGCGAACGGGAATCGAACGAATGCGCCGGCTATTGGAAGAGGACTACTTGTAGCCCAAGTTCTCTTCCACCTGGCGCGCTTTCTTCGAGTACAGAAACGGCTGGTCGGCTGTGCCGCCGGGCCGCACGTCGCTGGTCAAGCCACTTTCGTCCGGGCGATAAGCTTGGCCTTTAAGCCGGTCGGCGGTGAAACCTTGGCAGCCGCTCAGCGCAACACAACAGACGAGCGCGGCTGTTCCGGCAAGCACGGCGCGGTATAGTTGAACGGTTCGATTCATAGTGGTCGTCGGGCAAGTCGTTGGCCGGAACCTGGGCACTCTGATGACAAATGCGGGCGGGAATTTCGCAGGTTTTGGGAGTCGCGTCTAGATCAAATCATGCTTGCATCATCGCCAAGGGGGTCGGGAGTCTTTTTCAATTTTGGCGGTTACCGCTTGCACACCGTATTATCTAACTCCCCCAAAATTGAAAAAGACTCCCGACCCCGTTACGCGAACTCAAGATGGCCGGATTGGCAATCCGGCCTACGGGAGTAATTGACACACATGCTCGACGTGCTGGTTGTCGCGCCGCATCCGGATGATGCCGAGTTGGGCATGGGCGGGGCGATTTTGAAGTTTAAGGACGAGGGACTGCGGGTCGGTGTGTTGGACTTGACCGACGGCGAGCCGACGCCGTTTGGCAGCACAGTAGTACGCGCACGTGAGACGGCGGCGGCCAGCGAAGTGCTGGGGCTCGATTGGCGCGAGAACCTGGGCCTTCCCAACCGAAGTCTCGAACCGACGCTAGCGGCGCGTCACAAGCTGGCCGAGGTCTTTCGCCGCACGCGGCCGCGCTGGCTGTTCGCGCCGTATTGGATTGACGCTCACCCGGATCATGTGGCCGCGACTCAGTTGGTCGAGGCCGCTCGCTTCTGGGCCAAGCTGACCAAGAGCGACATCCCCGGCACGCCGCATCACCCGGAGCGAATCTACAACTACTACTGTGTGCATCTGAAGCTCTCACCGCAGCCGGCGTTCGTCTTGGACATCAGCCAGTACTGGGACAGAAAGCTGGCAGCCATCTCGTGCTATCAGAGTCAGTTCGTCATCGGCCGGCCGCAAGACCCGCCCACATTCCTCGATCACCTGCGCGACGAGGCGGCCTACTGGGGCAAGACCATCGGCGTTCACTACGGCGAGCCGTTCACATGCCGTGAGCCGATCGGTCTGCGAAGCATGCGCGAATTGGTGTAGGCGACGACACCAACCCGACGCGCTAGCTAGGGGCGTCGCTTCCAGCACGACTCACTGCCAACTCGTTTAACCGCGTTTAACCGCAAGCCGCAGGCGTGCGTGCGTTTCACGCAACGTCAATCGTCGCGCACGCCTACGACTTGCGGTTAAACGAGTCATGCGCAACAAACCACGGCTCGCATCGTGAAATCAAGCTGGAGTATTTGTGCCGACTTTGTCGATAGAACAGACGTGACCGATTACAGCGAATTTTCGGCCGCGACGGCCTGGGCATCGTTTCGTCATGCGTTTAGTCTGTTCTATTTTCTGTCTGCTGGCGGCGACTTCGGGTTGTACGCTGCTGCATGGCGTGGGCCATCAGCCGCAGTATCACAATCCGTTCCCGCAGCTCGCCAGCGTGGCGGTGCTGCCTTTCTATAACCAGAGCGCCGAACCGACGGTGAATCAGGACGAAGTGGCTCTGGCGTACTACAACGAATTGCAGCAGATCCCCGGCTTCGAGGTCATGCCGGTCGGCGTTGCAAAACAACTCACGCTGGCCAGCGGCATTGATCCGCAAACGCCGGAGGATTTTCAAAAGCTGGCTCAGTACCTGGGCGTGGATGCAATCATCGTCGGTTCGGTCACCGACTTCTCGCCGTATTATCCGCCGCGCATGTCGCTGGCCGTCAACTGGTACGCGGCCAATCCGTGCTTCCATCCGATTCCGCCAGGGTATGGGTTGCCGTGGGGGACTGAGGACGAGTCGCGCTTATCGGACTCGCAGGTTTTCGACGCGGAGTTCGCGCTGGCACAAGAACAGTTGAAGACGCAGACTCCACACAGCGAACCGGCCGATGAGCACGACCCGCAAGCTTGGCCCGACCCGCAAGGTTTCGTGCCGCCACCGCCCAACGACAAGCCGCCGGCATGCACACCACACCGCGGCCCGGTCATGAGTCTCGTGCGCACTTACAACGGCCACGATGCGGATTTCACCAAGCAGTTGGCGAATTATTACCGCTTCCGCGACGACGCGCGGTTCGGCGGCTGGCAGGCGTATTTGCAAAGGAAAGAGGACTTTATGCGATTCTGCTGCTACTTGCACGTGACGGAAATGCTGGCCGCACGCGGCGGCACGGGGGAAACGCGAGTGGTGTGGCGCTGGCCTTTCAGCCGATATCAGCATTAGGAAGTTGGCGAGCGCCGAACGGCGGCGCAACGGAGTCGCGCACCAGGCCGAGCGATGACGCCCGGCCGCTCGCAGGAGATCTCGCGTCGTGTCACAGGACATCAACGTACTGGCGCTGGTCAAAGGTTCGGAACGTTACATCTTTCTATACGACGATCAGAATCGGGCCGAAGCCCTGCGCACGCTGGGCCGCTTCGCATCGAACCCCGAGTTGAGTTTCACGTGGTACGACGCCGCGGTGCTCAGCCAGAAGATTCGCCAATCGGCACAAGAGCAAGAGGCGACGTACAACTCGCGGTTCGTGTTGCCGCTGCCTTCGGATAATTTCGGTGGCGAGGATTTGCCGTAGCGCGGCGGAGTTACAGCCAAATGTAGGCCGGATTGCCAATCCGGCCGGCTCGAGATTGGCCGGATTGGCATCCCGCCGACTCAAAATTGGCCGGATTGGCAATCCGGCCTACCAAGACCGACCATGCAAACGGCCGTTGACCGCTTTCTGCGCTATCTGCATGTGGAACGCAATGCGTCGGATCTGACGGTCAAGTCGTATCGCGAAGACTTGACGGCGCTCACCGAGTACTTGACCGAAGGCGCCGGCAATCCCCCTGCTCCTGCCTCGATCACGCCGCTGGACTTGCGCGGTTACGTGGCGGCGCTGCACGAGGCGGGTTACGCCAAGTCGTCGGTGTCGCGGCGGCTGGCGTCGCTGCGCAGCTTCTTTCGATTCGCTCAGCGCGAAGGACTGGCAGACAATAATCCCGCCAAGCCGCTACGGAATCCGCGCCGCGATCGCACACTGCCGCACTTTCTGTCGACCAACGATATCGGCCGATTGCTCGAAGCGCCGCCGGCCGACGAGCCGATGGGTCTGCGCGACCGGGCGATCTTGGAGACGATGTACTCGGCGGGCTTGCGAGTCAGCGAGTTGGTGGGAATCAACGACGGCGACTTGGATTTCGAGAACGGCTTGGTGCGTATCCGCGGCAAAGGGCGGAGAGAACGGCTCTCGCCGCTCGGTTCATTCGCCACGCGCGCTGTGAAACGCTGGTTCAAGCAGCGGCGGCTGCACGCGCGCGAACCGCAGGGTCCCGCAGCGCCGGTGTTCGTGAACAAATTCGGCCGGCGGTTGACCACACGCAGCGTGGCGCGGATGCTCGAAAAATATCTCAAGCTGACTGGCCTGGATCTGCGCACAACGCCGCACACTCTGCGGCACAGCTTCGCCACGCATCTGCTGGACCGCGGCGCCGACATTCGCAGCGTCCAGGAACTGCTAGGGCATAAGAGTCTGGTGACGACGCAAATCTACACTCACGTCAGCACCGCCGGTCTGCGCGAGGCGTATGAGCACGCTCACCCGCGTGCGAAGAAGAAAGGGTCGTAGCCGAAGTTGTGAAACTTCGGTCTACTCACAATACGCTGGGTTGTCACGACGTTCGGAACTCTCACGAGTTCCGCTACGCGCAAACAAAAACGCGGCTTGGCATCGATACGGCGACCGATGCCAAGCCGCGTGAAGTTTGATCTAGTCCCTTGCCTGGTAGTCAGCGCTTAAACGATTCCGCGCCGTACGGCCCAGACCGCTGCCTGTGTGCGATCGCTCACGTCGATCTTGCGAAGAATATTCTGCACGTGCTCTTTGACGGTCTCGATGCTGATTCCCAGCGAGCGGCCGATTTCGCGATTGCTCAATCCTAACGCGATGTGTCGCAGCACCTGCGTTTCGCGATTCGTGAGAGGAATCTCTTGGTCGCTGGCTTCGCGGCGTTTGGCCATCGTGCTTTTGATGCGGTGCAGCACACTGTCGCTAGAGGGACTTTCGCCGCTGGCCGCGCGCTTGATGGCGTCCACTAGTTCCTTCCGCGCCGATCCCTTCAGCACGTAGTCGGACGCCCCCAACGCGACCGAGCGAGCCACGTAGGTCGGGTTGTCGTACGTGGACAGGATCACCACGCGGGTCTCGGGGGCTTTGGCGCGAATTCTTTCCAGCGCCGCCAATCCGTCGGTCTCTGGCATGCGGATGTCGATCAGCACCACGTCGGGGCGGTGCTTGATGGTTTGCGAAACGGCTTCCTCGCCGTTCGTAGCCTCGCCGACAATCTTGATGTCCGAGCCTTTGAAAAGACTAGCCAGACCGCTGCGAACGACTTCGTGATCGTCCGCGACGAGAACAGAAATGCTCATAGCAATCTCCTTCGATACGAAGTGAATCGATGTCGACGTCGTTGTGAGTAACGGGCTCGCAAGTTTCGCCTCGCCGACACCCACCATTGCCTACCGCGTCCCAGACAGCCGAGTAGCTTAATCCCGGCTGCGCGGATTTGCTAGCTTTGCAAATCCAAATTTTTCTATCTTTTTTCTTATGATACCCAGAGATGATGGAATAAATAGACCCCATTGTGCGGAAAATCCCAGATTTTGCGGTAATTCGCATTTGGAGGGAGGAGCCGGCGTGGATCAACGAGGCCGGCGTTTTTGACGCGCCCCATGCCGTAACGTAGATAAATAACGACAACACATGCGAAACTGCCTCGATCGAGTAAGAAAAATGAAACACGCCTCGCTGCTGCTGGTGGACGACGACCGACACGTGCTGGAATCCATGGCCGGATGGCTGCGCGAGCTGGGATATCACGTGGACGAAGCCGCCAGCCAGCGGGCGGCGGTCGCGGCGGTCGATAAGAAGCAGTTCGATCTCGTGCTGGCCGACATCCGCTTGCCCGACGGTGACGGGTTCGAAGTGCTCGCGCATTGCCGGCAGCATCATCCGGCCACGACGGTCATCTTGCTCACAGGATACGGCACGGTGGAAACCGGCATCGAGGCGCTGCGGGCCGGGGCCTTCGATCTGCTGACCAAGCCGCTGATCGACGAAGAGTTGGAGATGTCCATCAACCGGGCACTGTCACAGCGGCAAGTGTTGGAAGAGAACAAGCAGCTCAAGCAGCAGCTCGACCTGCGCTTCGGTTTGGAGAACGTTGTCGGGCACGATCACCGCATGTTGAAAATGTTCGACATGATCGACAGCGTCGCGGACACGCGGGCCACGGTGTTGGTCACCGGGGAAAGCGGCACCGGCAAGTCGCTGATCGCCCGCGCGATCCATCGCCGCAGCTCGCGGCGCGACAAACCGTTCGTCGAGGTGGCTTGCGGAGCGCTGCCGGAAACGTTGCTGGAGAGCGAACTGTTCGGTCATGTCGCCGGATCGTTCACCGGCGCGATGGGCGACAAGCTCGGCAAGTTTATGCAAGCCGACCGCGGCACCATCTTCCTGGACGAAATCGGCACCGCGCCGCCGAGCATGCAAGTCAAACTGCTGCGTGTGCTGCAAGAGTTAGAGTTCGAACCGGTCGGCGGCACGAAGACATTCCGAGTTGACACGCGCGTGATTCTGGCCACGAACGACAATCTGGCTCGCGCCGTCGCCGAAGGCCGCTTTCGCCAAGACTTGTTCTATCGCGTCAACGTGATCAACATCGAATTGCCGCCGCTGCGCGAGCGCATCTCGGACATCCCGCTGTTGGCCGGGCATTTTCTGGAAGAAGTTTGCGAAGACACCGGCAAGGACGTACGCGGTTTCACCGACGACGCGCTGGCGGCTCTGCAGCGCTACCCTTGGCCCGGCAACGTGCGCGAGCTGCAAAATTTCATTGAACGAGCCGTATTGCTGGGCAAAGGACCAATGGTCACGCTTGACGATCTGCCGCGTCATCTCTCCGAAGGCGAACAGATTTCCGCGCGGCCGATTGCGGGCCGTACATTGAAAGACGCTCTGGAAGGGCCGGAACGCCAAATCATTCTCGAAGTGCTGCAAGCCAACGAGTGGAATCGCAACGTCACGGCCGAAGTGCTGGGCATCAACCGCACGACGCTCTACAAGAAGATGAAGCGGTTGGGGCTGGAGGAGACGCGCGTCACGGCCGGACCGTCTCTGGCCTATTAACGCTACTCTTCGAATCGACCGTGCGCCCGTCCTTCAAGCGGCAGCGATAGAAAAGCTCGGAAGTAACAACGACCGACGCGAGGCCAATGACAGCGAAGACCACCTCGAGTGCTAGGCCAGCCGTATTGAGCCAACCGGTAGCCTCAAGCTCCTGAACACACCGCGTGGTCAACGGCCGATGAATACTTTCTCCCACGTGTACGAAGCAGGCTAAGGCGACGTCGCGCCCATCAGTAATAGCCATCGACATCAGCGTGAGCATCACCGCGGCCGCGAACATCGTCCGCAAGCTGAATTGCCACCAGCGGCGAGTCGCAATCGTTCGGTCGAAAATCATGACACAACGATAGCAGGTTTGAAACAAGCGGTGGTCTAGGCAAGCCGAGATTCCAAGACCGCAGAAAAAAAACTCGCGTGCTCGGTTACGTAGCCGTCGGTCGCAATCCGCGTGCGCGTGGAACGGTTGCCCACGGCGTCGAACTGCTGCGTGAATTGCAGGGGCACCGAAAGGCCCGCGTAGGTTTGGCCGATGCTCACGATGCGACCCAAGTTATCGTGCGCGTAGGAATAGGCAGCCGCCGGTTCGGCAGCCTCAACCAATTGGCCGGCAGCATCGAAACTGAAATCGAGCGTCCGCACAGTGCTTTCGTACTCGTCCAGCCAGTTCTCCTGCGTCTGGCGGTACAGGTTATCGTAAGTATACTCGATCACGCGGCCGTTGCGATCGGTGCGGCGGGTCAGGTTGCCCACGGCGTCGTAGACGAAGTAGCGGGTGAAGCTAAGCTGGTTGGTCTCTTCGACCACGCGGTTGCGGGCATCGTACACCCACGAGGTCGTGTTGCTGACCGGGTCCGTTAGGCTGAGCATGTTGCCGACCGCGTCATAGGCAAAGCTAGTGACGCCGCTCGGCGCGTCGGTCGTGCTGGTGCGGCGGTACAGGTTGTCGTAGGCGTATTGCGTGACCTGCTGGAGTGAATCGGTAATTGGGCGGTTCTCGCGGAAGCTTTCATTTGGGCGGAAGATGCAAGCGACGGTCCAATAGGCACTGGCACAATGCCAGTGGCACACCCGCATGCAACCGAGATGTCCGTGCCACCCGCCGTGACCTGCTGCAGCGGATCGGTGAAAGCCACCTCCTGGTCGACTATTTTATGCGCAGCATGGCGGATAGCCGACTTTTGTCGGTGTCATCTAATTGTTTCTTCGAAGTATCGACCATGCAGACAAAGGGTCCGCCACGATGATAGCTGGAAATGCTACCTGTGGACTCATTCGTCATCGTTGTCACGCTCTCAAGATCAAGATCTCTCGGCTCCAGCCAGCAGATGTTCTGCTCCACCGCCTCAACGAAAAGAATCGTGTCACTTCGAGGTCGCTGAATGTCTCCAAACGTCACTGACCTTGCTCCAGGAAATGCCGTATCATTGCCGATTACAACGAAATAATTCGTTCTTCCCATTGCTTGGCCAGCGAGATCAGCAGGGCATCCATAACAAGATGGCATTTTGCCTCGAAGTGTTTGGTTGTGTGGGCCATTCCAAGGTTCGTCAAATTTGTACTCCGCGAACAAATCGGGTTCAATGAATTCAAGAAGTAGCACTCGCCAGCTGTGCATTGGCCTACCCGTTTCATTCGTGAGATATGCGGGAGGGAGGGAACCATATTTGTCATAGTAGTCCTGCATTGCGGTTGCTATGCACGTAACGCACCCGAGACACGACATGGATCGTGCTGTATCAATACCCCGAATGTAAAGCGATAATCCCCAGCCAGAAGCCAGTCCTATGCAACACAACAAACTGATTATCCAAAACGTGTTTTTCTTATCGCTGATATAGACTGGCATCTTTATCATGGTTCGTAATTTGGGAGTTGACGGTTTTCGTTTTCTTCGGTACCATCGGTACCAGGGGTTCTGGCGGGCCAGTAGATCTTGCCATTCTGGTCGACAACAAAGCCAGGACCAGCAATATATGCTTTAATTGGTATGCGATGCGTCCGAAGCCACGCTATTACAGCATGGAGATTAAGCAAAGCCTGCTTATTCCGTCCCCTATCGTTTCCCCTTTCAGCCCCACATATTATGGCGCTGTAATCCCGTTTGAGACTTGCAGGCATGTCCGTGACAAAGTTCATATAGAGACTTTCGTCAACACTGTCACCAACCGTAAAGTGATAAACGTATGTCGGCAATTCAGGTGTAGAGGGAGTAAGAACAAGGCCTATACATGGACCGCAAGCAGAGGGCCCTACAAAGTGTACGAAAGGAATTTCGCCAACCCATCCGTGTCCTCCAGCAATCCCATTTCTCGGTACGTCGACTGGAAGTGGCGTTATATCGCTCTTTCGCAGAATCGTCACGCCCTTTAAGCACCACTCCTTCGTGCCTGGGAAACCCACATAGAATTCCATTAACCGTCGGGGAAGATCGAAAGCCTCTCCACCCAACGGCGGGTCCTTCCCGCCGCCGCTGACCTCATGCATATGTCTATTAAGTCCAAGCTGCTCGCCAGATGGATCCACGTGATTTGTCACGCCATTTCCGACGTACCTCTGCAAATTGCTGTCGCCGGCCTGAAAGGAAATCGGGTCTTCGTTTATGAATCGGCCGGTCATTGGATCGAAATATCGAGCCCGGTAATAAAGGAGGCCCGATTCCTCGTCCTGCTGGCGGCCTGTGAAGGCGAAGATGTGGACGATGGCGGCATTGGAGTCGCTAGTGATTTGGCCGAAGGAGCCGTATTGGCGATGGTTGGCGATGGACGTGGTGCCAATGGCGTCGTCGAATTCGGCCAAGTCGCGGACCGTGCCGAGGTTGTCGGTGAGTGGCCAGAGAACCTCGCCAGGCGACGTCGGCCCAAGGACTTCGTCGATTTGTTCGTCGGCCAGGATTTGATCCACCGCGGGACCGTAGAGGTAGCGGTTGGTGAGAGTGCCATCGCTGTCGACTTGGAGCGTGATGTGGTCGCCGGCGTTGCCGCGTTCCCAGCGGTTGCCGTCGTAGAGGTAGAAGGAGGTTGAGGGTGCAGAGTTGAGAGTTGAGCGTGTTTTGGCAATCCGGCGGTTTTGGAAATCGTAGGTGTATTCCGCCACTTGCGTGATCTCTGCGGTGTCGTCCTTTTCGGTGATCTTGGTCAGGCGGTTGCGGTGGTCCCATTCGTATTCGGTCGTTTCGCCGGTGGCGATGGTGGTGCGGAGAATCCGATTTCCCTCGTTGTCGTGTTGGTAATCGTACGTGCCGTCGGAGAGGAGTTGGTTGTTGGGGCCGGTCACGTAGCCGGTGATGGTGCGGTTGCCGTTGGCGTCGTAATCGTAGGATTCGTCGGGGGGCGCGGTCGGGAGACCGGCCCCAGCGCTATAGTCGGCGCCGGTTAGTTGATTGGTGTCGTCGTAGTTGTAAGCGACCGTGCCGTCCAGCAAAGAGACGAATTGCGTAACGCGATTGCCGGCGTCGTATTGCCACGAGTAGCCGGCCAGAGACGTGGAACCTTGACTGTGATCGAGACTCGTCATGCGGCCGGCGGCGTCGAATGCGTAGGCGCTAGTGGCCACCAATTTCGTGGCGGCCAGATCGGCGTAGCGAGTGATCGTTTGCCATTGGCTGGCTGCGTCGTACGTCAGATCGATGCGCTTTTCCGCAACGGCGTTGCCGCCGGAAACGCCGTGCTGCTGAATGCGCGTCATGCGCTGTAGAGCGTCGTACGTGTAATCGGTCACGAAGTCAGCCGTGCTTCCGATCGTGGCGGCAAGCTGCGTGCGGTTGCCGAGCGCGTCGAACGTGTGGTTCATGATCACTTGCGATCCGAGACCAACAATGTCGTGCGTGAGCGTCGTGGCGCGGCCCAGCGCGTCGTATGTGTAAGTGTAATCCGCCGCCGGGTCGGAGGCAGCCGTCAATTGGCCCGCGGCGTCGTACGTCCAGTCGATTGTCCGCACGCTGCTTTCGTACTCGTCCAGCCAATTCTCTTGCGTGCGGCGGTAGAGGTTATCGTAAGTATACTCGATCGCGCGGCCGTTGCGATCGGTGCGGCGGGTTAGGTTGCCTACGGTGTCGTAGACGAAGTAGCGGGTGAAGCTGAGCTGGTTCGTCTCTTCGACCACGCGGTTGCGGGCATCGTACACCCACGAGGTCGTGTTATTGACCGGATCGGTCAGGCTGAGCATGTTGCCGACCGCGTCGTAG
>JBGTKH010000260.1:0-5041 GCA_041744735.1 Pirellulaceae bacterium
GGGAACCGCCACCGTCGTCCAGCGCGCGTTCGAGGAAAGGGGGCTGTCTGTCTTCCCCGTCCAAGATTTCTCTCAGGTCGGCGAGCCGCTGCGCGAGGCCGTTATGGAGTCCTCGGCGTTTGTGGCGATCTTGACGCGAGCCGCACTAAATTCCGGTTTGATCACATTTTTAACAGGCGCCGTCTCGACTTGGGAGAAGCCCTGCTTTTACCTGCTCCAGTCTGGTTTAGAAGCCCCGTCGTTTTTGAAGAGCTATCCGATCTATCCGCTGACCAAGGTTTTCCAAGTGGTGGACGCCGCATTGAAGGCCAGCGCGCCGCTCTCCGACAACGAGATGAAGGCGTTGGCGTCCACTTATGTCGAGGTGGGATTGCCGACAGATCAACTGGCCGACGAGCCGCACTCGCTGCAACAATTCGCTCGTGAATTCAAGGTCGTGGCTGGCTCAAATCGCGCTCCCGAACGCCTCCTGCAAGAACTGCTACGGCTGAGGAAACGAGGCGCGTTGCCAAAGATTCAAACCTCGGCGTCGGCGACTAAGACGAAGACG
This sequence comes from Pirellulaceae bacterium, assembly GCA_041744735.1. Classification (GTDB taxonomy): domain Bacteria; phylum Planctomycetota; class Planctomycetia; order Pirellulales; family Pirellulaceae; genus JBGTKH01. The sequence continues at coordinate 551 of JBGTKH010000260.1, forward strand.
TAAACGAATCCACCCGCGGTGCCATGATCACTTCCTGGAATTGGCTGAAAGATTATCTGACGCTCGACATGCCGCCGACCGAGGTCGAGCGGCGGTTGATGATGGCGGGGCTCAATCATGAGTCGACGGAGAAGGTCGGCGATGATCTGGCGATTGATTTGGAAGTGACCAGCAATCGCCCGGACTGTCTCGGCCACGTCGGCATCGCTCGCGAGATCGCGGTGTTGTTTGATCGGCCGTTGAAGTTGCCCGCCGCGGCTCCCAAGGAAGCGGCGGCGGCGGTCGCGGACGTGACCAAAGTGTCGCTGCACTGTCCCGATTTGTGCTATCGCTACACGGCGCGCGTCATTCGCGGCGCGAAGGTTGGGCCGAGCCCGAAGTGGATGACCGACCGGCTGCGCAGCATTGGCATAGCCGCGATTAACAACATTGTCGACATCACCAACTACGTGCTGTTCGAGTGCGGTCAGCCGCTACACGCATTTGACTTTGCCAAACTCGGCGGGCGAGAGATTGTCGTGCGCGAGGCCAAGCGGGGCGAAACGCTCGTGGCCATCGACCACAAAACGTACGTGCTCGAACCCGGCATGTGTGTGATCGCCGACGCCAAGCGCCCCGTGGCACTCGGCGGCGTGATGGGCGGCGCGGATACGGAAGTGTCCACGGCGACAAACGAACTGCTGATCGAAGCCGCCGAGTTCGCACCGCTGTCGATTCGCACCACGGCCCGCAAGCTGAGCCTGCACAGCCCGTCGTCGTACCGTTTCGAACGCGGCGTCGATCCCGAAGGCGTGGACTGGGCCAGCCGGCGCTGTTGTGAATTGATTCTGGACATCGCCGGCGGTGAACTTGCCGCAGGTGTGATCGACGTCGGCCGTGAGCGTGTACAGCGGCAACCGATTGTGCTGCGTCTATCACAACTGAAACGAATCCTGGGCATTGACGTGCCGGGGGACGAAGTGCGACGAATTCTTGCTGCGCTGGGTAACGAGATCACGCGATCGGACGCCGCGACCGTCGAATCGCTTCCGCCAAGCTGGCGGCGCGACTTGACGCGCGAGATCGATCTGGTCGAAGAGGTCGCTCGCATCCACGGCTATCACGAAATCCCGGAAGACGTGGCCGTGCCGATGGCCCCGTCGCATCGCAGCGACGAAGACCGCGTGCAATCGAAAGTCCGGCAGGTGCTAACCGCCGCCGGCTTCGACGAAGCGATGACCGCCAGCGTCGTGCGCCAAGACTGGGCCGAAGCCTTCAGCCCCTGGACGGCCGCCGAGCCGATCGTTTGCAATACCCCGCTGCTGCGCGGGGCCGATCGGTTGCGCCCGAGTCTGATCCCCAGCTTGCTCGACGCCCGCCGCATCAACGAATCGCTCGCCAATCCCGTCATCGAATTGTTCGAGACCGCTCGCGGATACCTTCCCAGCAACAGCCCACTGCCGCGCGAGTTGCGATTACTGGGAATTGCCAGTGGCGGCGATTACTATCGCGTCAAAGGCGTGGTCGAAGCTCTGGTCGCGGTCGTCAATCACGCGGCTCAACTGGAAATCGGTGACACGAAACACCCGCTGCTGGATGCAGCCAAGTCCTGCCAACTGCGCTTGAATGATAATCTGCTAGGCTTCGTCGGCGAAGTCACACCGGACGGCCTGAAACAATTCGGCCTACGCAGTCCAGCCACCGTTGCCGAAATCGATCTGGGCGTTCTCGGCGCCGTCGCCAATCTGATTCCCAAATATCAACCGCAAAGCCCCTACCCCAGCATCACGCGCGACCTAAACTTCGTCGTCGACGAACCGCTTCGCTGGTCGCAACTAGCTGGCACAGTCCGCACCTCAGCCGGCCCGTGCCTGGAGCTAGTCGAATACAAAGAGACTTTTCGCGACCCCAACCGCGACGGCCCCGCCAAGAAGCGCCTGCTCTTAACTCTCACCCTGCGCTCGTCCGAACGCACGCTCACCAACGAAGAAGCCGATCAAATCCGCGAAGCAGTTGTGGCGGCGTGTGCAAAGCAGCACGGTGCCAGGTTGTTGGCTACCTGAAAAGTGCGAATCCGCTCGTATGCGGTAGCGGGGAAATTAGCTCCCCGTAGCTGAAGTCGTGAGACTTCAGAAGCGCCCCGAAGTCTCACGACTTCGGCTACGATCACTGAACGCCCCGAAGTCTCACGACTTCGGCTACGATCACGGGACTGCCAGAGAGCTTGCGGACGCAGGCCGCGCCACGCTCTTCGCGTCTCTGCGTTGCTTCTTTTCAAGGTCCCGCCACATGCTCGCGGTCGGGCACAGGCAGCAAGTACGGCCGGATGCGGTCGACGGTTTTGGGACCGATGCCTTTGATTCGCTGCAAGTCGTCGAGGGCGAAAAAGGGACCGTCTGCCTCGCGCGAATCGATGATCTTTCGCGCCATGATTGGTCCGATACCGGGCAATAGACTCAACTCAGCTTCACCGGCGGCGTTGATGTCGAGCTTGAAATCGATGATCAGCGGCTCGGCGCGGTCGATTTCGATCAGGCCACCGCGATGCCCGCCTTGCGTGATCCAATAGGCGGCCATTACCAACAGAGACAAACCCACGATCGCGCCGGCACACGCTTGGTCGGCGCGCCGCAACAGGGTCCGCGGTGGTCTTGGTTCGGGAGCAGGCGAGGGGTCGGTCACGACAGCAAACTTCCGTGCTGCGAGCGTTCGGGCCATGCGGGATCATTCACCAGCCGCTATTATGCAGAAGTCCAGCCGAAATTTCCACACGGTGCGGGTATAGGTAAATCGGTAGCCGAACTCGCCAGAGTTTGGACTTGAGCGACATCGCCGGCCAAAGTCTGGCGACATCGCCGGCCAAAGTCTGGCGACTTCGGCTACGAAAATGTCAAACGGAGACTTAAAAGTACGGCCTCAACGTGAAGCAAGATTTTTCCCAGGTTCAGTGGGACGAGCAAACGGCCGATGATTGCCGGCAGCTTGTGCGGCTGGCGGTGCGCGAAGATTTGGACCGCACGTTTGATTGGACCACCGTGGCGCTGGTCGGCCAAAGCACAACAGGCCGGGCGGCGGTCGTGGCTCGGCAAGCCGGCGTGGTGGCCGGATTGCGGGCCGCGGAGTTGGCACTGGAAGAGATGGACATTTCGGCAAATTGGTCGCCGCACGTCGAAGATGGTGCCGCCGTTGCCGCTGGCGACACGTTGGTCGAACTGGCGGGTTCCGCGCGAGATTTGTTGACCTCGGAGCGGTTACTGCTAAACCTGATCGGCCGGTTGTCGGGCGTGGCGACACTGACGCGGCTTTACGTCGAAGCGATCGCAGGCACCGGCGCGAGAATCTACGACACGCGCAAGACAACGCCCGGCTGGCGGCGGCTGGAAAAGTACGCCGTGCGCTGCGGCGGAGGCACGAATCATCGCACCGGTTTGTTCGACGCCGTGCTGATCAAAGACAACCATCTGGCCTTTGCCGCTCAGTCAGCCGCCGAAGCAGCACGCGGTACGCCGTACAGTGCCGCGGAGGCGGTGCTTCAAGCCCGGCAATTCATCCGCGAGATGCTGCCCGGCGATCCGCGCGCGGAAACGATGATCATCGAGGTGGAGGTCGATACGCTCGAGCAACTGGAACAAGCCCTGCCCGCCGGCCCAGACATCGTGCTCCTGGACAACATGTCGCCCGACGAACTGCGACGTGCCGTCTCGCGCCGCAATGCCGTTAACGCCCAAGTACAACTGGAAGCCTCCGGCGGCATCAACCTGCAAACCGTTCGCGCCGTGGCCGAAACGGGCGTCGAACGAATCAGCGTCGGCGCACTAACCCATTCGGCCGTTGCCCTCGACGTATCGCTGGATTGGTTGAGTTGAGGAAATGTTACCCTGGGCAGTCGTGGCTACTTGACCGGTGAGACTCGGCGCATAGAATTCCGCCACGTGTCTGATGGGCTTGCTTGGATCGGCGGAGGCCGGGGTATGAAAAACGGGCAGTTCGTTCCGCGGTTAATCTTGGGTGTTGGCACGGGCCGGTGCGGCACGCTGTCTTTATCCCGCTTATTGAATCGTCAACCGGGTCTTCGAGTGACGCATGAGCGCCAGCCGTATTTACCGTGGAAGTGCGAGAGTCCGCGGGATTTAATCGCGGCACGTCTGAATGCCCTTCGGGCGGACAACGCGGGTTCCGCAATCGCCGGCGACGTGGCGTTCTATTATTTGAACTATCTGCCCGATGCGCTGGAGTTGGACGATAGGCTTCGCGTTGTCTGCCTGCGGCGGCCCAAGCATGAGGTGGTGGCCAGCTATCGCCGCTGGATCAGTTGCCGCTCGGGGCCGGACGTCAATCATTGGGCGGCATCAATCATTGGGCGGCATCGGAAAATGGCTGGTGCCATGACCCAGTGTGGACACCTTGTTATCCCCAGTACGACACGTTCCTGAAGCGACTCTTCAAAGTCCTTAATTGCACTCTGCAGCTCGCCGGCTTGAAGGTATGCGACACCGCGCATGAAGCGCCGTC
>JBGTKH010000261.1:0-5278 GCA_041744735.1 Pirellulaceae bacterium
GCAAGCGAACCGCGCCGACGCACGAATCATCCTCTGCATTGCCGATTGACCGTCTGTGGCCGAGCCGCTACATTTACCGGTTCGTTGTGCCGGGGCGGAAATCGAACCGGCGAAATCGGTTACGCTTTACAACTTTAGTGATCCGTCGATGGCGAACGCTCCGCCTGCTTCAAGGTGGAGCCGCCGGGCAACGTCAAAACTAGCCGCTGGGCGCAAGCCCACGGGTTTTGACGCACGACCCGTGGGCTAGCGCCCAGCGGCTAGTACCGGCTCAGCAGATCCGACGGCCAGGGAGAACATTGTGGCGGAAACGTTAGTACAAGATCTGATCGAAGCAGGAGTTCATTTTGGTCACCGGGCCAGCCGCTGGAATCCGAAGATGGCGGCTTACATCTATGCCCGCAAGAATCTGATCCACATCATCGACGTGCGCGAGACGGTTCGCGGGTTGCTGCGAGCCAGAAAGTATCTCAAGCAAGTGTCCGAGGGTGGCAGCTTGGTGCTGTTCGTGGGCACAAAGCGGCAAGCCAGCGGGGCCGTCGAACGCGAGGCCCTGCGTTGTAGGATGCCGTTCGTCAGCGAACGCTGGTTGGGCGGCACGCTCACCAACTTCCGCACGATTCGCAGCCGCTTGACTCGTTTGGAGGAGTTGGAGGCGCTGCGTGCCAGCGGCGACTTTGAGCTGTACTCGAAAAAGATGCAGTCGGCACTGAACCGCGAATATCGCAAGATGTACCGCAACCTGAACGGCTTGCGGTCCATGAACCGCTTGCCCGAGTGCGTGGTGGTGTTCGATCCGAAAAAGGAAAAGAACGCCGTTCGCGAAGCCCGTGCTCTGGGTATCACGACCGTGGCCTTGATCGACACCGATTGCGATCCGGATGAAGTCGATCTGCCGATCCCCGGCAACGATGACGGCATTCGCTCGATCGAAATCATCGCGCGGAATTTGGCCGATTCGGTGCTCTCGGGTTCTGCCAGCGTGTCGGCGGAAGAAAAAGCCGAACCGGAAAGCGAAGCCGGCGAACCCGTGGCCAGCGGTGCGGCTCAAGGAAACGGTTAGTTGGCAGTTGCCCCTTGCGAACACGGCCTGAGGCAATGCGTTCTTTACCCAACGTAGCCGAATTCGCAAGCTTCAGGCGCACAACGAATCGCCAGCCGGTCTGAATTCTTGCGAATTCAGCTACAAAACACGTTCAATCATTTTATCGAATATCGTTGAGGAGATCGACCATGGCGGAAATCACAGCCGCTGCTGTACGAGCATTACGTGACAAGACCGGCTTGCCGATGATGGACTGCAAGAAGGCCCTTACCGAAACTGGTGGCGACGAAGAGGCCGCCATCAAAGTGTTGCGGGAGGGCGGAAAGGTTATCATGGGCGGGCGTGGCGACCGCGAGACGGCGTTCGGCCGCTTCGGACTCTATACCAGCCGCCAACCAGGCGTGGGCGCGATTGTGGAACTGAAGTGCGAGAGTGCCCCCGTGGCTGCCAACGAAGAATTCATTCAGTTGGCCAACGACTTGGCGCAGCAACTGGCCACCGGACCCGGTGCCGCCACGGCCGACGAACTGCTCGACCAGCCCTCGCCGAGCAAGAAAGACATGACGCTCCGCGAGCAGAAGGACGACTTGTGCAATCGCATCCGCGAGGTCTTTAACGTCGGCCGTATGCAGCGCATCGATGGGCCTTGTGCCAGCTACGGCCACAATCTGGGCACCGTGTCCGGTGTGCTGCTGGAAGTCAGCGGCGGCAACGACGAGGCGGGCAAGGACATCTGCATGCACATCGCGGCCATGCGACCCCAGGCGCTCGGCAAGGACGATCTCGATCCCGCCGAAGTCGAAAAGGAACGCGCGATCCTGCGCGAAGCCGCGCTCAAGGAAGGCAAGCCGGCCAACATCGTCGACAAAATGGTCGAAGGCCGCCTGCGCAACTTCTACGCCGAACGCGCCCTGACCGAACAGCCGTTTGTGAAAGACGACAAGGTCACCGTCGGCAAGTACGCCGAACAAAGCGGCATGCAGATCAAACGCTTCATTCATTGGGAACTCGGCAAGGCCTAAGTAGGATGGGTTGCCAACCCGTCCTGGACGACTCCGGGTTGCCAACCCGTCCTGGACGGCTCGGAGAGCCATCCTACAGGAACAACGCACTATGTCCGACCACGATCCAAGCGGCGTCAAACCTCGTTATCGGCGAGTCGTGCTCAAACTGTCCGGAGAGAGTTTCGGCCACGCGGGCGAGCGCGGCATCAGCATGACCGATGTTGTGCAGATCGCTCGGCAAATCTATAAAGCCCAGCAACTCGGCTGCGAGATCGCGCTGGTCATCGGCGGTGGCAACATCCTGCGCGGGGCTCAATTCAAGGACGGAAACAGCAACATCCAAGAGGCCACGGCGCACTACATGGGCATGCTGGCGACGGTGATCAATGGACTGGCGTTGCAGGACGCGCTGGAGTCGCTGGGCTGTCAAACGCGATTGATGTCGGCCATCCGCATGGACGGCGTCGCCGAGCCGTACATTCGCCGCCGCGCCAAGCGGCATTTGGAAAAAGGCCGCATCATCATTCTCGCCGCCGGAACAGGCAGCCCGTTCGTGACCACCGACACCGCAGCCGCTCAGCGGGCGATGGAGTTGGAGGCCGACATTTTGCTCAAGGCCACGCGCGTCGACGGCGTTTACAGCGACGATCCCGAGAAGAATCCGCACGCGGTGCTGTATCGCGAATTGGATTACAACACCGTCCGCGAACAAAACCTGCGCGTGATGGACAGCACCGCCATCACTCACTGCATGGAACACAAGATGCCGATCCTGGTATTCAACTACCAAAAGGAAGGCAACATCCAGCGGGCCGTCAGCGGCGAGCGGGTCGGCACGATCATCAGCAGCGAAGCATCCGTCGTGTAGCCGCCTTACAAGTAGGACGGATTGCCAATCCGTCCGGCTCCGTCGGGCTAGTGCTTTGTCACAGCTTGATTTTCGGGTGAGCCGAACGCGCTAGCGTCGGGCGGGCGGCAAAATCGCCCGTGGCTAGCGCCATCGGCTCACAGTTCAACCCGAATTCTCAGCCGTGACAAAGCACTAGGTCCGTTGGCAAGTCCCCCCATCGCAGCCTATCATGGAGGGCGTAACGCTTCGCCATTTCGACGAAAGGTATCCACGCCATGTCTGCCGACGACATATTGCTCGACGCCGAAGAACGCATGGATAAGGCGATCGACGTACTCAAGAAAAGTTTGGCCGGAATTCGCACCGGCCGCGCCAACCCGGGCTTGGTGGATTCGTTGCGGGTCGAAGTCTACGGCTCGGCCACGCCGCTGAAACAGCTTGCCTCGGTGGGCGCCCCCGAGCCGACTCAGATCGTCATCCGCCCGTACGATCCAGGAACCATTAAGGACATCGAGAAATCAATCATCGCCAGCGACCTGGGCTTCAATCCTCAGAACGATGGCCGCGTGATCCGCATCAATATCCCGCCGCTGTCGACCGAGGTCCGCCGCAAGATGGTGTCGCGCATCAAAGAACTGACCGAAGAAGCCAAAGTCGCCATCCGCAACATCCGCCGCGATGCGAACAAGGCCGCCGATCAGGCCGAGAAAGACAAAGAGCTCAGCGAAGACCAACGCGACACGGTCAAGGACGAGGTTCAAGACCTAACAAAGAAGTACGAGGCCCAAGCCAGCGAGCTGTCCAAGAAACGCGAAGAAGAAGTGATGGAAGACTGAGGGGGGATTTTTGATTTGCGATTTGCGATTTGGGATTTGAGTTTTGGCGTTTTAGTCTTTCTATGGGCAGCCGTTGCTGTGAGGGCTGATGCTGTGGAGCCCACTGCTGCCGCCAAACTTGTCACTGCCGACCGCGCACTGGTGATCGCTCATCGCGGCGACAGCAAAGTCGCGCCGGAAAACACATTGCCGGCGTTCGCGTCGGCGGTGAAAGTCGGCGCCGATCTCGTCGAATTGGACTATTTCCATTCGGCCGACGGCGTGCCGGTGGTGTTTCACGACAAGGACTTGGACCGCACCACGAACGCCAAGCAAGTCTTTGGAAGGAGCAAGATTCCGATCGCGTCCAAAACGCTCGACGAATTGCGGCGGCTCGACGCCGGCCTGTGGTTCGGCCGCCAATTCGCCGGCACGAAGATCCCGACGCTGGACGAAGCGCTCGACACGATTCAAGCCGGTTCGGTCACGTTGATCGAACACAAAGGGGGCGACGCAGCGACGTGCGTCGAGTTGCTCAAACGCAAGGACATCCTCGACAAAGTCGTCGTGCAATCCTTCGATTGGCGCTATGTCCGCGACTGTCACCACCTGGCCCCGAAACTCACACTCACGGCTCTGGGAAGCAAAGAACTGACAGCAGCGCAGCTCGATCAAATCCAACTCACCGGCGCACAAGTCGTCGGCTGGAATGAGAAGGACATCCGCAAAGCGGACATCGACGCCATCCACCGCCGCGGCCTGAAAGCCTGGGTCTACACCGTCGACGACCCCCGCCGCGCCCGTCAACTGATCGCCGACGGCATCGACGGCATCATCACCAACACCCCCGCGGCGATTCTGAAACTCGTTAAGGACGTTGGCGCATCGCGATAGTTCGCGGCTAGTGAAACTTGGCTGTTGAATTCTCGTCGGGCGCGGTACAGTGGGGAGTCTTTTAAATTCCGCAATCATTCTTTCTACCGTGAGCCAAGTCAGCGATGTCAGCAGAGCCACTGATCGCCGTGTTCGTGGATTTCGAGAATCTGGCAATCGGCGTCCGAGACATGAAATCGGGCGATTTCGAGATTCGCTTGGTCCTGAAGCGGCTGCTGGAAAAAGGCCGCCTGGTTTACAAGCGGGCCTATTGTGATTGGCGCAATTACCCCACCGCCGTCCGGGAGTTTCACGCGCAGGGCATCGAACTGATCGACATCCCGCAGAGCAAGATGAGCGGCAAGAACAGTGCGGACATTCGGATGGTCGTGGATGCACTCGACCTGTGCTACTCGAAGCAGCACATTGACGCCTTCGCCTTGATCTCCGGCGACAGCGATTTCTCGCCGCTGGTTTCCAAGCTCAAGGAGAACAACAAGCGCGTGATCGGCTGCGGCGTGAAGAGTTCCACGTCCGATCTGCTGATCGCCAATTGCGACGAGTTCATTTATTACGACGATCTGATTCGAGTGGCCAAACAGAGCCGCCGCGAACCCAAGCAGGGCAAGGCCAAAGTAGACAAAAAGCAGGAAGCCGCCGGCCAGCTTCTGGAAGTGCTGCAGTCCATCGA
>JBGTKH010000262.1:0-14209 GCA_041744735.1 Pirellulaceae bacterium
CCGAAGAGGTGCAACGCTAACGTTCGCAGTGAACAGCGTTCCGCGGAATACTCATTCGCCCATCGCCTCTGCTCACCACGCGGGCTCGTCCCCGTGGGAGCCTGTTTGCAAACCAGCACGACGCTCGCGATCAACAATTCCCCGCCACCACGCAGCTCGTCTCCGTGGAGCGATGTTTTCCCGCGCCGCAAACATCGCCCGACCGGGGCAAGCCCGGCCGTGGCGAGCGACTCGCGCTTTTCGTCGCGTGCTGGTTGCCAAACATCGTTCCACGGGGACAAGCCCACGTGGTGACGGGAGAGGTGCAACGCTAACGTTCACAGTGAACAGCGTTCCGCGGAATACTCATTCGCCCATCGCCTCTGCTCACCACGCGGGCTCGTCCCCGTGGGAGCCTGTTTGCAAACCAGCACGACGCCCGCCATCAACCCTTCCCCGCCACCACGGAGCTCGCCTCCGTGGAGCGCTGTTTTCCCGCGCCGCAAACATCGCCCGACCGGGACAAGCCCGGCCGTGGCGGGCGACGCGCGCGTTTCGTCGCGTGCTGGTTGCCAAACATCGTTCCACGGGGACAAGCCCACGTGGTGACGGGAACATCAATCGCCGAGCGCTTCCGCAAAGCGATGCGTGGGGACGGGGCGGCCGGGGCGGAAGCTTTGGGTTTGGCGGAAGGTGGGGTGGGCGCGTTGGGCTTGGGCGGCACTGGTGACGGCGGCGTGGACGTGTTCTTGGAGCAGCGCGGGATCGACGGCGACTCGGGCGTTGACGATCACGTCGGCCTGCCGCGTGTGGCAGTCGGAGGCGAGTGACAGTTCGGCGGGCGAGTCGCTGCTGACTAAATTCGCCACACCGTGAAAACCTTCCCAGAGGCCGATCGTTTTCAGGTGCGCGGTTTCGGCGTCGATGGCGGCCAGTGAGACGCGCAGGCGGTTGACGATGTCGACCAGCAGTTCGTCGAGCGAAAATGGATCGGCCGCGGTGACCTGCAGGCTACTGTTGAGCCAGCCCAGTTCGGCTTCTCCTTCGGCGTAGATATCGTAGTCCAGGTCGAGAATCCGGCGGCCGAAGACTCCCTCTTGGTCGAGCAGTTCCACGAGCGCCTCGAATCCTTCACCGGTGCGGGCCGACATGCGCACGATTGGCACGCCGGGACATTCGGCGGCGAGCAACTGCGACAGCTCTTCGACTTCCGCCGGTGCGAGTTCGTCGATGCGGTTGATGATCACGAAGTCGGCCTCTTCAAGCTGCTTGCGAAAGATGTACGCGGCCTTGGGCGAGAAGCCGGAGTGCGGCTCGTTCTTCAGAATCCGCCGGCCGTGGCTGGGCTTCAGGATCACGCCGTACGGGGCCACGTCGAATTTGTTGTTGAACAATCGCAGCAGCGGCTGCACGACGGTGGCCACCAGATCGGTGCAGCTTCCCACCGGCTCGGCGATGATCACGTCGGGCCGATTGGCGGCTTCCAGCCTGGCCGCCGTGTCGGTCAGTTCGTTGAAGTTGCAGCAGAAGCACGCGCCGGCCACTTCGCCCACGTCGAACCCCTGCGAACGCAGCGTGTGCGTGTCGACCAAGTCGGTCGCCTGATCGTTCGTGACGATGCCGACCTTCAGCCCTTGGTCCTGATAAGTTTTGGCCAGCCGCGCGATGGTGGTGGTTTTCCCCGCGCCTAGAAAACCTCCGATCATGATGAAACGCATGTTCGACATAATAACTTCTCCGTTGTTTGCATTGCTATTGTAGGATGGACGCCCTCGTCCATCCTGTGGATTGTACGGACGAGGGCGTCCGTCCTACTTTGGTTGCAGCCGCGGGCCGCGCCAAGTTACGTCGGCGGATTTACCCAGCAGCGCAGTTTTTCGCCGCGCAGACCGGCCAGCAAATTGTCGGCGGCGATCTCGGCCATGCCGTTGCGGCTGGAGACGGTCGCGCTGGCGATGTGCGGGGCGATCACCCCGTTGGGCAACGTCAGCAGCGGATCGTCCAGCGGAATTGGTTCGGGATCGGTCACGTCCAATCCGGCCGCGAAAATATCACCGTCTTTCAGCGCCTGGTACAAGTCGCGCTGATTGTGCAGCGGCCCGCGGGCGCTGTTGATGAATACGGCCGTCGTCTTCATCTTTTTAAACGCCGCCGCGTTGAACATGCCTTTGGTGGTCTCGTTCATGTCGGTGTGCACTGAGACAAAATCCGACTCGGCCAGCAGCGTGTCCAGATCGACTTGCTTAGCACCCAGTTCCCGCTCGGCCTGCTCGTTGCGGAATTTGTCGTGATACAGCACCTGCATATCCCACCCGCCTCGGCAGCGTTTGGCCATCGCGTAGCCGATCCGCCCCATGCCGACGATGCCGATCGTGCGGCCCAGCAGATCCGCACCGATGTGTCCCAGCGGCTCCCACGTCTTCCACTTCTTATCGCGAATGTAATCCTGTCCTTCGACAATCCGCCGCGCGGCCGCAATCAACAGTGCGAACGCCATGTCGGCCGTGGCATCGGTCAGCACGCCCGGCGTGTTGCCCACCTTGATGCCGCGCCGAGTCGCTTCGGCGATGTCGATGTTGTTATAGCCGACCGCAAAGTTGCTGATCACCTTCAACTGCGGCCCCGCGGCGTCCATGAACTCCGCGTCGACTTTCTCCGTCAACAGCGTCAATACGCCCTCGCAGCCCGCGATCTTGTTCAGCAGCACATCGCGCGGCGGCGGCAGCGGCTCGGCCCACACTTCGGCATTGCAGGCCTCAACTATGCGGCTAAGTCCGGCGGCCGGGATTTCTCTCGTGACAAATACCTTCTTACCTTTCAAATCTGCCATGACGATCTTTCCATTTATTTGGAGTGCGGCGACTCGTCGCCGCTTTAGGAGTTTTCTTTAAGCGCCACAGAGTGCACGGCGACTTCGTATAACGCCCGATTCACTCGCCGTACTTGTCCGAAACCGCAAGCAGTTTGCTCAGCGACAGCTTGAAACCGGGCAAGAGCGACGTTTCGTAGCTTTCCTTTTCGCCCACCGTCTGCTTGACCCAGCGGCTGCCGCGGCGGCTGTAAACTGTCATCAACCGGCGGAAGCGGTCGATGATCCAGTACTCGCGAACGCCCAGGTCGCGATACTCAACCCGCTTCTCTTCATAGTCGCGCCGTTGGTCGGCCGGCCGCGACGACGGGAATTCAACCACGATCGACGGCACGTCGCGCCGTGCCTTTGGGCCGCGCGTGCGCGGCCGGCGCCCCAGTCCTGTCCAAATGGCGCGGTCGCAGCGGCGATTCTGCGTGAGCGTCCGCAGATTATGTTCTGGCAATGTCAGATCGAGGTTCTCGCCTTCCGCGTGATGTTCCTGGTAGCTCCGCAGCCAGTGGCCCAGTTCTTCATTCGCATCGCGTTCTTCTTCCAGTGGCGGAGGTGTCACGACAAGCACTCCGTGGATGAGCTCGTACCGGTAACCCAGCTCGTAGTCGGCCGCTTCAAACTCGTCCAACGTCATCGGCATGCCGGCATCGCGCGGGCCGAACGGCGTCGCGACATTCTCAGCCGCTTTTGCCTTTGCCGTCACGGTCGCCATATTGAAGCCTCACAATCCACTTCCCAATTTGCCGCGATACCGGGGTCATTCTAGCATTGTCAACTGAGCGGCGGAATGAAACCAAACGGGGTCGGGAGTCTTTTTCATGTCGGCTGCAACTCTTTCGGCTCGTAGCGGAATTCGTGAGAATTCCGAAGTCTCACGACTTCGGCTACGGCATCGGCCGACATGAAAAAGACTCCCGACCCCTTTCGCGCTCACGATGCGAGTGACTTTAGCCGCTCGAGGCGTTGCGGTTCGCTCTCGGCCAGCCACGGGTCTTGCGACAGCTCGGCATAGGCGAGCGCGAAGAACTGTTTGGCTTGCTCGGTGTGACCAAGCGCCAGATGGCATTCGCCCAACTCTTCCCACACGAAACCGTCTTTGCCGCCGGCCGCTTCGTGTTCTCGCAAGAGCGACTCTTGCCGCAGCAATGCCTCGTCGATTCGGCCCAGCGAACGCAGCGCCCGCGCGACGCACCACTTGGCGACCAAGATCGGGCCGGGCTGTCCTTGTTGTTCGCGAAATGCCCGAGCCTTTTCGAACAGTTCCAATGCCCTGACATAGTTGCCCTTTTCGTGATAGGTCCAGCCGATGTTGTTCAGCAGTGAACCGAGCCAACGACGTGCAGCTTCGTGCGGCGATGATTCAGCCAGCGACAGCGCCCGTTCGTTCCAGCGCAGCGATTCGCCCGCCGGCTCGATGATGCCCATCATGTGCGCCGCGTCGACTGCGAAACCATCTTCACCGGCTTGCCGGGCCACTTCCCATGCCTCGAGAAACAGCGGCCGTGCCTGCTCCTTCTGCTGCGACGAATTGAAGACTCGCCCGCGTTCGAGCAAGTAGCGCACGCGCACGATTGGCGGAGCTTCGTCGAGCTGCGCCGCAACTTGCTCGAGCGTGTGATGCGCCGCCTCGAACTTGCGCTGCAGCCCTTCGGCACGAGCAATTTGTGTGAGCAATTGCAAGTGGTATGACGGATTCCGCGATGCATCGACGATCGGCAGTAGTTCGCGGAATCGCGATTCGGTCGCCGCCGGATTCGAGTAATCCCACAGCTTGTCGAAATCCGGCAGTTCGCTTTTGGCTGGCTCTGGGGACACAAACGTCTCCAAGACTCGTGGGCAATTCATTGGGAACTTGACCGACCGTTCTCGATTCTGAGCGAAGCTCCGTTCCTTCGCCAGCCGGTTTGGCGTATTTTTGTACTTGGACGTTAAACGAGGAGAGTGATTACACGTGACGGCGATCTTGGGCATTTCGGCGTTTTATCACGATGCGGCGGCGGCGATCGTTGTCGATGGGCGGATCGTTGCCGCGGCTCAAGAGGAACGCTTCACGCGCAAGAAGCACGACGCGGATTATCCGGCGCATGCGGTGGACTACTGTCTGCAAGAGGCGGGTCTGAAACCGGCGGACCTCGATTACGTCGGCTTCTATGAAAAACCGCTGTTGAAATTCGAGCGGCTGCTGGAAACGTATTTGGCATTCGCGCCCGTCGGACTGCGGTCGTTTGCCCAAGCGATGCCGGTATGGCTCAAGCGAAAGCTGCATTTGCCGCGCGAGATGCGGCGACGGCTCGGCGGCGGATATCGCAAACGGTTTGTGTTCGCGGAGCATCACGAGTCGCACGCGGCTAGTGCGTTCTTCCCGTCGCCGTTCGAGGACGCGGCGATTCTGACGGCCGATGGCGTGGGCGAGTGGGCAACCGCGACGCTCGGAGTGGGCGAAGGCCGCGGCGTCCGGCTCACGCACGAGTTACACTTTCCACACTCGCCGGGCCTGCTGTATTCGGCCTTCACGCAATTCTGCGGCTTTCGCGTGAACAGCGACGAGTACAAACTGATGGGCTTGGCGCCGTACGGCGAGCCGACTTTCGTGGACGTAATTCTCGAACACTTGATCGACTTGAAGCCCGACGGTTCGTTTCGGCTCGACCAATCGTACTTCAACTATTGCCAGGGACTGAGCATGACGTCGCGAAAGTTCGCACGGCTGTTCGGCGGCCGGGCGCGACAACCCGATGGGCCGATCACGCAGCGCGACATGGATCTTGCCGCGTCGATTCAAAAGGTTGTCGAAGAAATCGTATTGCGAATGGCCCGGCATGTGTACGCAGAGACCAACAAGAAAAACCTGTGCATGGCCGGCGGAGTAGCATTGAACAGCGTGGTAAACGGTCGGCTGCTGCGTGAAGGGCCGTTTGAAAACATCTGGGTCCAACCGGCAGCCGGCGATGCTGGCGGGGCGTTGGGTGTGGCGCTGCTGATCTGGCACCAGTTGCTCAACAAGCCGCGTGTTGGCGATCCGTTGGACAGCCAGCGAGGCTCGTTGCTTGGCCCGCGATTCGATGACACGGAAGTCGTTGCCGCGCTTGATCGGCACGGCGCCGTTTACCGACGATTCAACGACGACGAGGAACTCTGCCGCGGCGTGGCGTGGTTGATCGCCGATGGAAAAATCGTCGGCTGGATGCAAGACCGGATGGAGTTCGGGCCGCGTGCCCTCGGTGCCCGCAGCATTTTGGCCGATGCACGCTGCGACCGCATGCAGGCGGTGATGAATGAGCGAATCAAATTCCGCGAATCGTTTCGGCCGTTTGCGCCGTCGGTGCTGGAAGAACGAGCCAGCGAGTTCTTCGAATTACAGCGGCAGCCGGCTGGTCCATACATGTTGCTCGTCGCGCCGGTGTCTGATAAGAAGCGAATCGAACTCAACGGCCAGCAGCGTGCTGCAACCGGACTTGAAAAGCTGAACGTCAAGCGATCCGTGATTCCGGCGGTAACACACGTCGATTACTCGGCCCGCGTGCAATTCGTGGATGCCCATCGGCACGGCCGCTATTACAAACTGTTGAAATCGTTTGAGGCCTTGACCGGCACGCCGCTGGTGGTGAACACCAGCTTCAACGTCCGCGACGAGCCGATCGTCTGCACGCCCGATGATGCCTACCGCTGTTTCATGGCCACCGGTATGGACGTGCTGGTGGTGGAACACTTTGTCCTGATGAAAGACGAACAACCGCGATGATCGAAATCAATTGGCATCCAAATCGTAAGCAACTCCGCATGTTTGTCATTGTGTTGGTTGCGGCGCTGGCGATCGCTGCCGTCGTCGTCTACCAGAACACGGGGTCGGTTAATATCGCCGCCGTGGTATTTGCCGCGGGCCTAATCATTGCAGTCATCGGACACTTCTACGAAGGCTTGATCCGAGTGATCTACGTTGCGTGGACGCTGGCTGTGTTTCCCATAAGCTGGCTAGTTTCGTGGCTTCTCCTGGCCGGGGTATACTATGTAGTAATAACGCCGATCGGCATGATGCGACAATTATTCCGGCGCGATGCGTTAGGCAAGCGGTTCGACCCGTCTGCCGAATCGTATTGGCGGCGGCGCGCACCGCCGAGCGACGTCGACCGTTACTTTCGACAGTTTTAGTTTTGGAGTGCGGCGACTCGTCGCCGCTTTTGGAATTTCGGTCGGGACGACCTAGGCGCCGCTCATGAGCCGACGGCGCTAGCCGCGGGCCTTGGTATTGCGGGCTATCCGGCTGTCGGGCCCGAGGCTAGCGCCTTCGGCTCACAGTTTTGAAACGGCTTCGAGTAATTGGGGGCCAAAATCCAAGACTCCTAAAGCGGCGACGAGTCGCCGCACTCCACATGGCCGACACAAATAATAACGACGAATCCAAAACGGCCGAATTCGAGCGACGCGCGGCTGAGCCTGAGCCGGGGTTGTTGGCCGAGTTTCTCGACTTTTTGATTCACAACAAGAAGTGGTGGTTGGCGCCGATTATTATTGTGTTGTTGCTGTTGGGCGCGTTGCTGGTTCTGGCCAGTTCCACTTGGGCGCCGTTGATTTATCCATTGTTTTGAATGCCCCGTAGCCGAAGTCGCCAGACTTTGGGCAACAAGAGTTGTAGGATCCAAAGTCTGGCGACTTCGGCGACAACGAGCCCGCCGACATGAAAAAGGACTCCCGATGCCGTGCACGTCGTTCGCTACTGCGGGGCGTGCTGTTTCGCGTCATGGCGGTGATGCTGGGCCTGTCGCCATTCGTCTTGGCTGAAGGTGTGTTCGCCATCTTGGACTGGGGGCGGCCGACGGTTCACGACGATCCGTTCGTGGGCTTCAGTTCCATGCGGCCGCTATTCGTGCTCAACGAAGCCGGCGACCGCTACGAGATCCCGCTCTCCCGCCAAGGCTACTTTCGTCCCGAATCGTTCGCCGCGCAGAAGGCGACAAGCGAATTCCGCATCTTCTGTCTCGGCGGCTCGACGGTTCAGGGCAACCCGTTCGGAATCGAGACTTCGTTCACCACGTGGCTGGAAATCAATCTGCAAACCGCCGCCACGGATCGCACGTGGGACGTGGTCAATTGCGGCGGCATCTCGTACGCCAGCTACCGGTTGGTACCAATTCTGGAAGAGACCCTGCGATACCAGCCCGACCTGATCATCGTCTACACCGGCCACAACGAGTTTCTGGAAGACCGCACGTACAGCCACATCAAGCACCGGCCTACGTGGCTGGCCCGGCCGCTGGAGTGGGCCGCACGGCTGCGCACGTACACGCTGCTGCGCGAAGGATGTCTGCGGTTGGCCGGCCAGTCGTCGGCCGAGCCGCGGCGCGGGCGGCCGATCATGCCGGAAGAGGTGGAAGCGCTGCTGGATTATCGGGGCGGACTCGAACATTACCAACGTGATGAGAAGTGGCGGCAGGACGTGATCGACCACTACGACTACAACCTGCGGCGCATGGTGCAGTTGACACGCGACGCGGGCGTGCCGCTGCTGCTAGTCAATCCGGTTAGCAATCTGCGCGACTGCCCGCCGTTCAAATCACAGCATCGCGAAGGATTGACGGAGGCCGAGCGGGAGCAATGGCAGTCGCTGTGGAACGCGGCCCGCGAGTCGTACGAAAGTGACATGCCAGTTGCGATCGAACTGCTGCAACAAGCCGTGGCCATTGACGGCCAACATGCGGGGCTGCATTACGAACTGGCCAAGTGCCTGGATCAAGCGAACCGGCCGACCGAAGCAAAGGCCGAGTACATTCAGGCCAGCGAGTTGGACATCTGTCCGCTGCGGATGCTGGAGCCGATGCACGTGCGGCTGACGGCAATCGCCCGCGAGACAAACACACCGCTAATCGACGCCCGCGCATTGATTGAATCACACAGCCGCGACGGCATCCCCGGCGGCTTTTTACTGGTCGACCACATCCACCCATCGATCACCGGCCACCAACTGCTGGCCGACGCGCTGGCCGATCAACTGATTGCTCAAGGTGTGCTGGTGCCTGTTAGCGGCTGGCGTGAGCAGCGCGACGAGCGGTTTCGCGACCACTTGGCGTCGCTGGACAGCTTCTACTTTCTCGAAGGCGAGCGGCATTTGGCCAGCCTCCGCAATTGGGCCGCGGGCCGCGCCACACGTCTGCGCGGAGAGGATTAGAGCCGATTTCAATTCCTAATAATTCGTAGCTGCGTTCGCCAGAACGCGGAGTTTTCTGGCGTTCATCCGCACTCTGGCGTTCATCCGCACTCTGGCGAGTGCAGCTACGGTTTTGAGATGCGCCCTAAACAATCTCACGGCGTGCGCATGGCTGTCGCGGCTTTCTTTCCCGCGGACTCACCCGCGATCGGCGACGACGGTCCGGCCCGCTTCAGCGCGTCGATTACCTTTTGCTGTGTGATGATTCCGTCCATGACGATTGGCTCGTTAGGCCGGCCCGAGGGGAAGATGGCATAGAATGGGATCGCGCCGCTGGTGTTGCCGAGCTTGTACAGCAGCTCGTCGATTTCCTTTTCCGACTTCGACTTGTCAGCTTTGATTGTGACGATGCCATTCTCTTCGACAAACTTTTTCGTATCGGCTGTGTTCAAGGCGAACGCCTCGTTAAGTTTGCAAGTCAGTCACGTAGGCGCCGTGAAATCGATGAACACCGTTTTATTCTCGGCCACCGCCCTTTCGAGCAGGCCGAGCGAGTAGGGCTGCCAAGGTAGCTCGTTGCCTTCGCTCTTAACAACCGGTTGCACGCCGCCACCTGTTGCCTCACTTCGCAGCGACAATTCGTACTCAACCGTTTCGCGAAAACGACCTTCCATGACACTCAGCAGCCAGCCGAATGAAATCAGCCCGACTAGCGTCGCGAACACCGCACCTTCACCCCAAGCTCGTAATTGTTTCGGAAGCTCTTCATAAAGGGGCACTCGACCAATCCACCACAACATGGCCCAAAGACCCATCAGGAATGCGACCAGCGGAACCACGTAGTGCGAGGGTACAAACGTCAACAGCAAGACGACAGTCCCGAGCAACACGAAACCCATGATGTGCTTGAATGTATCCATCCAAGCCCCCGGCTTCGGCAGGAATGCAACCAGATTCGGGAAAGCGCCGATCAATAGGTAAGGAAATCCCATTCCCAAACCTACGAACGCAAACGTGGTGTACGTGACCAGCGGCGGTTGGCTGGTCGCCCACGTGACCGCAGGAATCAGCAGGGGACCGCCACAGGGTGTCGCCAGCACGGTTGTCAACACGCCTTTGAAAAATGCGCCGGTGGCACCTTCGCCCTGTGCCAGGTCACTGATCTTGCCGCTGGTCGCGAAGCCCGGCAACGGAATCTCCCACACGCCGAGGAAACTCAATGCAAAGGCGAACACCACCGACGTGAGCACGATATTGAACGTGGCGTTGTTAAACTGCGCTCCCCACTTCAGTCCGAACCCGACTGCGAGTGTGGCCAGGACAATGAAAACGGACATCAGCCCCAACGTGTACCAGAAGTTCAGCATGAACACACGGCCGCGGCTTGCGCCTGACTGTTGTACAAACGCCATGATCTTCAGTCCGATCACAGGCAGCACGCAGGGCATGAAATTCAAGATGAAACCCGCCGCAAACGCCATCATGAGCACGATAATAAACGACGAATCGGCCGCACCGCCGCCGGTTGACGACAATTGACTTAAGTCCAAGCGGGGGCTCGCGTCAAATTGTGACGCCGCGATTTGTGCGGCGGTTTCGTAGCTGCTTGGCGTGAACGCTAGTGGGACTTGGCCCGCTTCACGTTCTTTCGCCACCGTGATCGTGGATTGAAACTGCGCGCCGGTAGGGAGATCGCACTTAGTGCTGGTACAAGTCTGGTAGCCGATTTCACCCGCGACGCGATACTGGCCAGGCTTCATGTCCGGCGGCACGCGAAGCTCGATCGTCCATCGTACCGGCTGCTCATAATAGTAGATGTAGGGCTCTTCCGGTAAACCACTTTCCTCTTTAGTAGGCGGTTCCGACGGCGTAACCGTGCCCACCACCAACGACCCCGAGTCGGACAGCACGATCAATGTTGGCTTGGCACTTTTTTCTGGGTCTCGCTGAGCGTATGCGTAAATGTGCCAATTTGGGTCCGGTTCAGCCGTCAGGATCAGCCGCACCGTATCGCCCGGCGCGGCAGTTTGCGGTTCTACCTGGCCGCGAATGGTCGCGTGAGATTTTTCCGCGCGATACTCGCCCGTGGGTGTCGCCGCTTCGTAGTAGCCAGCGAATTGTACAGGGAGAGCAGGCTTTTTGACGTCGATGCAACCCACCTCGTCGTTACACACCTGGCCCTTGAAATCGACTTGAATGCTCGTTTGCGCTGGATCGAAGTCGGCTGCCAAACGTACCGGCGCCGTCCAAGTCACCTTGTCATAGTGTTCCTCGGAGGGTACTGGAAATAAGCCGGTGTCGTGAATGAGGGGTTTCTGATCGGGCTGGAAAGGACCCGTCAGTTCAACTTGGCCAGCTAGCGCGTCTTTGAGTTTGATCTCAGTCCGTATTGGGCCACCGTCAGGTTGCGTGACTGAATACACGTGCCAGTTCGGAGCCAGCACGCCATGCACGGACAGTTTTCCGTTGCGGTCTCCCTTTTCAACCGTAAATTCAGCGGACAGGGTGATTTCGTTGCCCCCGCCTCCGCCAATACCACCAAGGCCACTCAGCCCGCCGAGGTCGTTGAATACGTTGAACGGGACATCTTCCCCCGCCTTTGCCTTTCCTGCTGGATCTTGAGCCCATAACGTGACACTTGCGGCAACCAGCCAGACACCGATCAACGCAGCGGCGGCGTAAATGAAAATGCGCTTCATCGGCGACAAACACCTTTGCGGTAACTTGTTTTCCAACAACATGTTAATTCTAGTGGCCAAACTCGCCGCCCGTCAACGGCAGCGGCCGAGCGACCCCTGTATTACGCTCCGATGACCGGAATGTGCGAAGCGTTTCACAAATAGTATCGTAGTATCGGTGCGAGAGACTCGAGCGTCGGTGAATTGGACAACGCTACTGGCCGCTTGGCCACGGCCATCTCGGCACAGATTCGCGAGAAGTGTCTTAGTCGGGCGGGATATTCAAAGTGGAGACGAAGGGGCTCGAACCCTCAACCCCCGGCTTGCAAAGCCGGTGCTCTCCCAATTGAGCTACGTCCCCGGAACAGTGGGCGCACGAAGATTCGAACTTCGGACCTCGTCGTTATCAGCGACGCGCTCTAACCAACTGAGCTATGCGCCCGTGCTTAATACTTGCTTCTGGCAAGACTTCGTATTTTAGGTCCCGCAGCAAAGCTGTCAAACCGGGGCGCGAGTCGTTTAACCGCAACCCACCATTGGGTCGCGGCTAAACGCGGTTAAACGAGTGCTGGCACGCGGTGCAACAAGTTTGCCACTGCAAAGAAAAAAGCGGACCCCCGGCTTACGTTGAAACCGGAGGTCCGCCTTGAAAAGCGAGCGATGCGTCTCGCGAGATTACGGCAATTCCACGGTGAAACCGTCACCCGCGTGGCCCAGTCGGCGCATGATGTTTCGCGACGTGGTGATGCTGACACCTCGCACGCTGCCATCGGCCAGCAGGAAGTGGCAAATTCCGGGATGCCAACTGCCGAATCCAACGTCACGAGCCGGGTCCGCGTTGTTGCCCTTATCCTGCGGTCCCTTACCCATGCGGTGGCGGATGTTGGCCGCGACGTTATATTCGCGCCAACTGCCGGTGCTATACAGATAACTGCCGTCGTTGCGAGTCTGGTTGCAACACTGTCCCAGTTCGTTGATGCGAATGTGCTTCTCGCCGACGATGAAGCAGTTGCTCGTGCCGTCGGTGATCCGTGAGAACGTGTCCCGCGGCCTCCAACTTTCCGCACGCTGCGGGTAGCCTACGCGGCAGTTGTTCACTGACAGACGAATTGCGCCACGCTGACGATTCACGTGAGTATTATTGCAGGGCTCGTAGTGTCCCCACCAGTTATCTTCGCTGGCGCTAGAAGTAACCTCGCGATACAAGAAGACCACCGCATAGTCGCCCAACGGTCCTCGTTGCTTACCACCGTTCTTCATCTGGACGCCACTACGCCGTGTCGGGCAGGTCATATAGTTGATCGACGACAAGGCGTTGCGTTCGGTCGTATTCAAGCGGTCCCAGTTCCAATCCATGTTATTGCCGAAACGGGTCTTCGTTCCCCCGGCGTTTCCACCGTTGAGCATATCGTAGGTGTTCTGCTGCTCGGCGTACGGCATAATCATTTGAAAAAATGCCGGCCGGTGGTTACCGGTGTGCAGCGGCGGCAAGCCGCGCTGCGTGTCGTGAAAATTGTGCACCGACAAGCCGATTTGCTTCATATTGTTGACGCACTCGGTGCGGCGCGCCGCTTCCCGCGCCGCTTGGACAGCCGGCAAGAGCAGCGCGACCAAGATTCCGATGATCGCAATGACCACCAACAATTCGACGAGCGTAAACCCACTTCGCCGTGACAAGAATAGAGTGTCTCTGTGCATACAGGCCTCCCATCGAAGAAGAAATGAAATAGGACTATCGAGGCGGAGCTACGGACACGGGATCATTGTGAAGTCCGTCGAGTCGCACTAGGCAAGACCCGGTAAAGATTGAAAAAAACCTGTGACAGCTTTTTCATCCGCCGTCCCCAATATAACGGGTGCGAGATGGATGTCAAGATAATTCTTTGGATTTTTTTAGAATTACGTTCTTGCGGAAGTCATTTGCTGCACGATGGTTATGTTAAGTTATGGTTCGTCTTGTATTGTCCCGGCGAGCCGTGATGGTCCCAAGGGACGCAGTTGACTGTCACGAACGTCACGCCACGCTCGACCAGCCGCCGCGCCAACAGCGCGCTCGGACCGAACGTGTGCCGGCCATAGCGATCACGCAGTTTGTCGGGTTCGGCGGAGATGTCGAAAGCGTCGCGTACGCGGGTGCTGGTGAGAAGATTGAAGGCAGCCTGTTGATGATCGTCGATGTCCGTCATCGTCAGCTCGACGCCGGACCGAATGCGATCAAGGTCGCCGAGCAGATTGCGGCGGCTCTCCAGCCGCTGCAAAGTCAGCTCGCCGGGCAGCGTCAAGTTCTGTACGCCGAAACCCGACTCGTTCGGATCGGAATTCACGATGAATGGATTCAACCCGCCGCCCAAATACGCCGCGTAGTGAAACAAATTGTCGGTCCCGCCGCGCAGATGCGGCACCGCGACGTAGGGCGGCATGCCCGGCTGATTCGCGCCGCGCAGTTTGGCGACCGCCGACCCCATCGACGGCCGGCGCTGCTGGCGATTGTCCGGCCCGTTGAAGTTCGGCCCTTCGAAGCCGGTCAGCATTCAATGGTTGCCCTTC
>JBGTKH010000263.1:0-12104 GCA_041744735.1 Pirellulaceae bacterium
GCCCTAACGCTTTCGTTTGTCCCGCCCGCTCTTCATCAACCAGCGAATCCGCCAGACCAAGCATTTCAACGGCGCCTGCCTCCCTCTGACCCTCGACCCTCGACCCTCGACCTTCGGCCAACTGATCCACCGACAGTTCCACGAACCGCCGCCACCCTTGCGTGGCCAACAGCAGATCGAGCGCCTGAGTCGCGTCTTTCGCGTCCGATAGATAGAAATTCGCGTCTTCCAAGTCCGGCGGGTTTTCAATTTCGCTCGTGAGCAAGAAGTGCGTTGTCATGTGCGGCGCTTTATTTTCTGCCAAACTGAGCAGCGCTTCATCCACAACGGCCACGCCGAGCACGGCACCGACCGGATTGCCGTTCTCATCGCTCACATGCAACGACAGCTCGGCCGAATCGCCGGGAGAGTACGATTCTTTATGGCCGGTAACTCGCACGTTCAGCTTCCGCGCGGGGCGGCGGTACACAAGCCGCTCGGCGATCGGTTTCGGCGGCGTAGTGCTGTAATCGTAGACCGTCAGCCGGATGACGCCGTCCGCTTCCGGCGTTAGCGGCAAAGTAACGTGACGAGTTTGCGTTTCTTCTCGGACTTTGCTGGCGGCCGGCACGTCGATCTGACCGACTTGAGCGCCGCGGCAAACGGCAGCGACCGCCAACGGGGCGGCCCGCTTGCTGCGGAGTTCTAATTCGATCGGTTGCCCGCGATCGTAGACTCCCGCGCCGCTGTCCATCACCACGAACTTGTCATCAGACACTGCGGGCAATTGCGGCTGACTTGTCACGCCGGACGGTGTTGTGATCTGCAGTGTGTAGTTCTCGTTCTCGGCGGGCGTGATGCGAAACGAGCCGCGGCCTTCGCGGCCGGTTTCGACTTTGGTCACTTCTTCATTCTTGCCGTCAACAACGCGGCCTTCGATGCGCACGGGCGTGTCCAGCGGATCGTATGCGTAAAAGTAGACGCGGTTTTCCAGACCGGCCACCAAGTCGCCCCCTTCGGGATAGAAGTGCACTTCGACTTTGCCCGCATTGATCGGGATCGTCTTGGCCATCGTCTCTTGATGGCCGCCGTCGTCAACGATCACGGCCAGTGTGCCGTCTCCCTTTTCAATTTGCCGGGGCAAATGGAATTTGAACTGATAGGTGCCGTCATCGGAAGTTTTGGCTTCGGGCGTGGGGACTTCGACGGGCTGCTCGTCGACCGTAGCGACGATCCGCAGATGCGCGCCGGCCACCGCGCCCCCTGCGGCTCGTTCGGCGGAAAAATCCGCCACGACGGTGTCGCCCGGCGCGTAGCCGTCACTCGCGAACTCCAACTGTTTCTTCAATCGCGGGACACGGTAGCGGTGGACGACGAACTCGCGCTTCTCCTCCGGGAACTCTTCGCTCGGGCTGCTGGCGAGCAGCGTGTACTTGCCGCGGGGAAAATGCACTGGAATCTGAAACGCGCCGTTGCCCACGCCGTGATCGGTCGCGCCGTTGTGCTGTGCTTCAGCGATCGCCGCGCCGGCCGGATTGAGCATTTCGAACTGCACTTCGAATTCGCGATCGAATTCGCGATCGCCCTGCAGGCCGAAACGAGGCAGCGTGAGCGAACGGTAGTAAACCGTCTCGCCCGGCTGGTACAGTGGCTTGTCGAGCGACAACTGCGTGACATGATGAACTTCATCGGCCACCAAGTGCGTGGTCAGAATGGCCACGCCGTTCGTGTCGATCTCCAACCGCGCATCGTGCACGGATGCGTCCGGCTCAAGCTCGACGTGAAGCCTGCCGTCTTCGTCCGTCTTCGCCGACCGCTTGAGCTGAATGTTGCCTGTCGCGTCGTAAACCTTCCATTCGACGTCTGCGATTTTTGGCTTGCCGTTAGCAGATGTGGTGGAGATCGAGAAGGAATTAGTCACGCCCGGTTGCAGTTTTTCCGGGCCAGTGACGACTGTGCGGATGTGGCTGCCCGCGATCGTTTCCTCGACCGCCGCAATGTTGTGCGGATTCAGCGGCGAATCCGGCTCGAACAAGGTGTAACCCGTGATCAGCAGCAGCGCTGCGGCCGCCAGCCCGACAAGCCAATTCACACTGCGCAGCGACGTGGCCGGCTGGGCACGAACGACAGGACTAGCCGCCGGTTCGGTCGCCGCGGCCGCTTCACGCGCCTCCGGACGTTGAAGCTCGACCCGCTCTGTCTCGAATTTTGCAGCCGCCGCGACACGGTCCGAATGCAGTTTGACTTCGGCATACAGTCGAGCCACATCGGGATCGGACGTGATCTGCGTTTCGAGCGAACGGGCCTCGTCGTCCGACAACAGGTCGTAGACGTATTCCCACATTCGCTGTTCGAGTTCTTCTTTGCGGTCCATGATAACGGTCTCAATTGGCACGGAGGGCTCAACGTGGTTGGCTCATATTGGATGCCGAGCAATCAGCAATCAGCGTTCAGCAATCAGCGTTCAGCAATCAGCAATCGAAAATCATCAATCGACAATTTCAATGCGTGGCCAGCGCCTGTCGCAATTTGGACAAGGCCAGTCGCATGCGGGTCTTCACTGTTCCGGTGGGAATGCCGATCGCGTCGGCAATTTCTTCGTAGGTCATCTGCCCGTTCTGCCGCAGCAGGAACACCTCTTGTTCCTCGGGCCGCAGGTCGTGCAAGGCCTGCCGCACCATGCCGAGTTCCTCTTCCCGCTCGGCGTGTGCGTCGGGGCCGACTTGGTTGGTTTGGGTCATCGTGTCGCCGTCGGGCAAGGGCTGTCGTTTTCTCCGCCACGCGGTTTGCCGCAGGTCACGGGCCGTGTTGACGGCGATGCGGAAGATCCACGCCTTCAGGTTCTCGATCTCCGGCACTTTCTCGCGGTGCCGCCAGCATTTGATGAATGTGTCTTGCAATGCATCGTGGGCGTCTTCGCGGTTGCCAACCATGTAATACAGCGTGCCCAGCAATTCGCCCTGGTACTGCGCGAACGCCGACTGCAGCGCATCGGCCGGCGACGCTGCGGCATCGAGCGAACTGGCGGCGGCATTTGCCATGCGAACTACATCGGTCACGAGCTGGCCTTCGCAAAGTAAGACGAGACGGTCCGCAGGACGGATTTCCCGTTGAACGCTTGCAAAACTTACAAATCCGTCGTTTAACCCGTAGCCGCAGGCGAGGGAATCGGTCGCCGCGAGATCAATCTCTGCCTGTGCTGCCTCGCCTGCGGCTGCGGGTTAAACGAATTGGCCTCGCCTGCGGCTGCGGGTTAAACGAATTGGCATCTCTTGCGGACGTGTAAGCTATTGAGCGATAATTGTTCATTATGTGGCCCGAGTCTGACAAGACCCAGCAGTTGCTCGCCGGCGCCCAGCAGGGCGACGAGGACGCCGTGAACCAGTTGATGCAGCGGCATCGCGAGTCGCTGCGGCGGATGATTCGAATGCGTCTGGATCGCAAAATCCAGCGGCGCGTGGACGTGAGCGACGTGGTGCAGGACGTGCTGGTCGAGGCCAACCGCCGGCTGAGCGATTATCTAAAAAATCCGCCGATGCCGTTTCACCTTTGGCTGCGGCAGATCGCCAAGGACCGCATCATCGACGCTCACCGCCGCCACCGGGCCTCGGCCAAGCGCAGCGTGGACCGCGAGCAGCCGATCGCCGTACCGGCCGGCATGGATCGCTCGACGATGGAGTTGGCCGCCCAGATTTGCGACCGCGAGCTAACCCCGGCCGCCGCCGCCACGCAACAAGAGATGGCTCGCCGCGTGGAAGCCGCGATCGCGGACCTCGAAGAGCAAGACTGCGAGGTCATCGTCATGCGGCACTACGAACAGTTGACGAACCAAGAGATCGCTCAGGCGCTGGGCCTGACCGAACCCGCCGCCAGCATGCGCTACCTCCGCGCCGTCCGCCGCTTGCGAGCGATGTTGACGGAACCGCCTTCACAGGATGACTAACAATGCGATCTACGTTGCCGGGTCTCGTGCCCCCAGCGTAAATTCATCGCCGTAGGCTTACGTTGGCCGAACCTCCGACTTCCAACTGACTCCTCTCGATTTCGATCCCAGCCACTTTCAGCTTTAGCAGGCGCGGAAGGAACATTCCCATGATCAGAAATGCAAGGCTACCGAACGTAAGAGCGAAATGGGACACGCCGTCAATTTGCCTTAACTCCAACTGATAGCCCCCAATCTCGTACCGGAAATCCGGTGGCGGCCAGAAACTGAGTTGGGCCAGCAAGAAGATAATTCCTGCCACGCCACAGACCAACACAGAGGCCCATTTTTTCAGGGCCTCCGGCTCGCGTCCGATGGCGCGTAACTTGTTCCGCGCAATGCGCGCCTTTTGATGAAAGCGGTCCATTTTCAAGGCGGCGCCGAAATCATGCATTGCCGATGACATTCGCTCACTGAAACCGTATCGTCCTTCGATTGCATTTAGCTTGATCTGCGAATACCCTCGTGAATAGTAGATCTGAGCGCGCTCCTTCGGTGTCAGTCTTCGCGAGCCACGACTTCTGGTACAGAGATCTACGACCTCATTAAGGTGTGCGATCGCCCGCTCGTAATTTTCGGTGTCTCCGGTCTCATCGCCGAGTGCAATTGCAAGCTCGGCAAGGCCTATATGCGCGTCTAAGTGTCCGTTCGAAATAGACAAGATGCGTTCGAAGTTTTGCTCGGCAGCGTCGACTTCGCCACACTTTGCCAAAGCTTCGCCCAGGTAACTCCAGATGGAAAAATCCCGCGGCGAGAGCCGAAGTGCCTCCTCGAGAGCAGCACGCGCCTCGCGATACTTCTTCTGTCTCAACAGTGAAAGACCCAAAGCCCTTTGGGCGTCGTAGTTCCACGGGTTCGATTTCACCGCCTCCGTCAGCCACTTCTCCGCGAGTTGGTAGTCGTCAGTTAGCAAAGCAACCTCGCCCAGCAGGGGTTCCCTTTCATCCGCAGGCAGTGGTGAAGTTTCAATCGCTCGCTCGGCGCTCTTGGCCTGAGAGTAAAGCTGCGGTCGAAACGACACATCAATCTCGGCCTGCTCCTTGAAAACCTTCGATAGCATTACCGCGATGTAAGGCTCTCGAGAAGAGCCCGCCGTAATGGCCGTGGAAAGATGTTGCGTAGCCTCCTCAAGCTCGCCGAACCCATCGAACAAGATGCTACCGTAGTACTCCCAGACATCTCGATTGGTAGGTTCCGGGTGGTGCTCTGATACATAGCCCGCGTACATTCGTCGCGTCACTCTCCATTGGGCGCGTGCTTGATCGAAAAGCCCCTGTGATTCAAGGAGGCTCGCAAGATTATGCTGGCAAAATATAGAGAAGTCGTCCGCAAATTGCATCTCGGCCCCTTCGCGAAAGACTTCGATCGCCTCATCAAGACGATCAGCTTCCCTCAACAGGTTGCCAAGGGAGAAGAGAGTACTGCTTAGCCCTTCGGCGTTTTCCTGGAGCGAGCGTCGTAGTCGATCTGCCGCGTGGTCTACGAACGAAGCTGAACTTTGTTTATCACGTGTAGCAAACTGTTCAACATGCCATGCCCAACCTTCCCACAAGCGGGCACGATCATCTGCGCTCGACGCCAGCTTGGCAGCCATCGCGTAATTGTCACGCGCTTGGACATATAGATCCGTTGCTAACGCTCTCCCGCGAACGCCCCTTCGCGCTAGTGCATCGCCCCAAGTCCACCAGGGAGACGGATTGCTGGCGTCGATGTCCGTGGCCAGTTTGTACTTCTCCATGGCACGGTCCATTAGCGATTCCCGTTTGTCGCCCTTGACTCGCTGCGATTCTGCCAGCAGCGCCGCGCCCCAGGCGTTTAGCACGTTGGACTTCTCGCGTTCCGTTGTCGCTGCCGAGGCCGCTTGTTCATACAGTGGGTATGCCTTCTCGAAGAGTTCAAGTGCGTCGGCGAGGTCCTTTGTGGACGCCTTTTCTTTGAGCGCATCGGCCCAGTTCCCGCAGGGGTAAGGATTCGTGGGATCGATCGCGGCGGCCTCTTTGTACTTGTTGATCGCCCGATCTAGCAGCGTTTCTCTGTCGTGGCCCTTGACCCGTTGTGCTTCCGCCACCAGCGCCGCGCCCCAATCGTTTACCACGTTGGACTTATCACGTTTAGTTTCCGCTAAGGCGGTCGCTTGCTCATAACGCGCGTAGGCTTTCGCAAAAAACGATCTCGCAAGTTGCATCTCTTCACAGACCATCGCCTCGCTTGTCAACTCGGAAGCTTCCTCGCAAATTAACATGACGTTCGATGGCATCACGTTCGAAGGTGCAGTTCGAGAGTCAAATTCGTATTGTCCGCTATCAGGCCGTTCAAGTGACTGGACGTCTGGAACTCGTTGTTCTGGCGTATGAGAGTCAGATGTCATGTGTGTCCTCACGCAAATTGAGGCGAGAATTCGACGAGTACGACGGGGTACGACGGGTCACTCATTCATAGCATAAACAGTGGCGGTGGCGACGCAACAATTCACTTGCAATTTACATAGAAATGCGACCAACGCCGTGGGCAGATGCGCTGTCTGTCTGGCCGCAGTGCCACGTACCGTAACGCCTCTTAATCCAACTTAATCTGCCGGAAGATGGGCAGGTGGCGGTAGTAGACTTCTAGCGTGCAGGTGGAGAGGGCGGTTTCGTAGATGCGGCCGCCGGAGGAGGAGTGGCTGCCTTTGGGCGACCAACTGCCGGCTGCATGGCCGCTCTTCTCCTGCAACCTGACCAGGATGTCGCGCATCCGCTCGTTCCACAGCTCCCATTCCGGGCCGCCGGCGTGGTGGAAGGTTTGCGTGCCGTAGTACCAGTAATAGATGTCGGGACTGGTTTGTGTCGGCAAATGATTCTTGGCTAGAAACTCGACGCCCTTTCGCAGGCCCCAGTTTTCATTGGTCCAGCCCAGGTACATGCGACAGAGCAGCGCTTCGGCGGTCATCACGTGCGTGGGGCGATTGCCGCGCATGTAAGCGTATTGCGAGCTGTCGTTCGACGAAACGCTGTCCAAGTATTGGCTGGCCAATTCCAGCGTGGTGTTCGACACGTCGAGCCCTGCGGCCCGTGCGCTTTGCAAAGCCATCAGTTGCCAGCCGACGACGCTGGTGTCACCGGGCTGTTTGGGAGCGTAACGCCAGCCGCCGCCTTGATGCTGTGCCTCGATGATAAAGTTCACCGCGCGCTGTGCCGGCATGCGCAGCTCTTCGTCGCCTTCCATCGCAAAGGCTTCACACAGCACGATTGTGGCTTGGCCGTGCGCGTACATGCCGGCGTTGCCGCTTGAGTCCGCTCGCAGGTCGCCGTCGGGTTTCTGATGTTGGACCAGCCAGCGCAGGCCTTTGGACACGTTATCTTTGTAGCGGCCCGTGATGTGACTTTGGCCCGCGCCCAAAAACGGCAGCAGGATAAGCGCCGTACCGGCCGAGTCGCTGTGGATGCCGCCGGTCCCGCTGCAGGTGCAGCCGGGCGATTTGTTGAAGCGATCCAGGCTCCAGCTTCCGTCTTCACTTTGGTGCTTCGACATCCACAGCAGCGCGCGGGCCACGGCCGCCTCGGTCAACGTTGTGCCCCCTTCCTGCTCGACCATCTCGACGCGCACGCGCGGGTCGCGGGCGGCGAATGTTTGCCGAATGCCGGTTTTGTCGCTGATCTGGGATTTGACTTTCTCAATGTCGGGCAGTTGCGGATTGGGTGTGTTGGGGTCGATCCGCAGCTCGCGGGCCTCTTGATCGGCGCGGATCATGGCGTCGCGCACTTGCGGGTCGTTCATGTTCACATTGTTGGGAACCGGCAGATCGAATTTGACTTCGTCCTGCGGGTTGACGAGCTCGCCGCCTTCTTGCACGTGCTTGCTGACGGTGGCCGAGAGCGTGATGTACGGGCCCTCTTCTTCTTCGCCGATGGTGAACAACGCCATCAGCGTCAGCACGACGAAGTGGAAGACGAGACTGACGAGCCACGCGGGGGTGAGCTTGAACAAATCGTTCAACCACACGGTGGTCGCGCCCGCTTCGGTCATGCGCCGCAAGCGCGCCCGCGGGCCTTTCGGTGGTTCAGTCACACGGCGGCGCTCGCGAGGCGGAGTTGGCGGGACAAGCGGTGGCTGCTTGGCCGTTGGCGGAGACGTCTGACCTTTAAATCGCGGCGGCGGCACGCCGGGCTGCGCTGGACGTCGCTCGGGAGACTTGTTGGGATCTTGCTTGGGTCTGGTGGGCAGCGGCGCAGTTTCGGCCAGCGCGGCAGCGGCGGCCCCGGTGACTTTCGTTTTTGTCGTCGGTTGTTTTGCGGCTGGCTGAGGCGCTTGTCGCGGAGCAGCCGGCGTAGACTTCGGTGGCGTGGCGGGCGTGGGGCGTTGCTCGGTGCGGCGTTTGGCTTGCTCGCGCTCTTGCAACAGCCGCATCGCTTCGCGCTCTTGCTCGTCGTTCAGCTCGATGCTGGTCCCGCACTTCCAACAGTCGGCGATCATCAACCACAAACGGATCGTCATCGGCGCCCGGCAATCGGGACAACCGCACATCAGCACGTCTCCTTCGATCCAGATCGCGCCGCGCGATTGATCGAGCGGCCCCGTGGGGACCTTGAAGGCGGTACCGGCGTCTGATGGCGGTCGAAGGCGCGCGGCGGGCGGTTTGATCGTCAACTCGTCGGGGACCGCGGGCAGCGGCGCGTCGGACAGCAAGTCGAAAACAGGCAGTTCGCCGTCGAAGGTCATTTGGCCGCTAAAGACCATGTCTTCGACGGACTTGCCTTCTCCGTTGCCTGCATCGACGCCGGGCAGCGGAAACTCGCCGAACGCGCCGGCCGGGCCGACGCTCAACTCTAAAGCCGAGTCTTGGTTTGCAGACGACGCCATGGAAAAATGTTTTTGCTTGACAACGAACTGAACGGGCGACGCTTGGGCAACGAGCGGACATAGAACTACGCCCGGCCGAGCGCATCACACTCCGTCGCTAACCCCCACAAGCTATTAGTGTAACAACTGCCCCACCCAGTCAACAAGCAACCCAAAATTTTCGGAGTGGTACAAGTTGCCGTAGCGGAAGTGGTGACACTTCCGAAGTCTAACGACTTCGGCTACCAAAATGTACCACTACCAAAATTTTCGGAGTGCGGCGACTCGTCGCCGCTTTAGAAGTTTCGGATCGTCCATTGTCGGAGCGACTTTGCCCCCGCCGTTGCGTGACCCAGGAAGTTGATGACGCAACACGACGGTTCGTCTCATCGGGCGAAGTCCCAAATTCCTAAAGCGGTGACGAGTCACCGCACTCCAAAGAATAGCAACTCCAAAAATCGTCATGAGGTGGCAGACAACGACGGGCAAAGCCATTACTATGGTGAAGTTTGACAGAGGCAATGCGTTTCGCGCGGAGTGGGCTGCGCTGGAAATGGAGTGACAACATGGCAACCGAGCTCCAAAGCTTGGTCTCGCAACTTGAAGGGAACATGCGCCGAGTCGTGCTAGGCAAGGCCGAAGTGGTGCGGATGTGTTTGGTGGCGTTGTTGGCAGGCGAGCACGTGCTGTTGGAAGACGTGCCCGGCGTGGGCAAGACTTTGGTGGGCAAAGCGTTGGCCAAAAGCGTTTCGGGCGGCTTCTGCCGCTTGCAGTTCACGCCCGACCTGCTGCCCAGCGACATCGTGGGCAGCAGCGTCTTCAATGCCCGCACGTCCGAGTTCTTTTACAACCGCGGGCCGATTTTCTCCAACGTGGTGTTGGCAGACGAGATTAACCGGGCGCCGCCGCGCACGCAAAGCGCATTGCTGGAAGCGATGAGCGACAGTCAGGTCAGCGTCGACGGCAAGACCTACGAATTGCCGCAGCCGTTCATGGTCATCGCGACGCAGAATCCATTCGAGTTCGAGGGAACGTACCCGCTGCCCGAAAGTCAGCTTGATCGCTTTCTGCTGCGGATTTCCATGGGCTATCCGAGCCGCGAAGACGAACGTCAAGTGCTGTCCAGCCATCGTGAAGGCGAGCCCGTTACCAAGCTGGAACCGGTGCTTGAATGCGATCAGATCGTTAACTTGCAAGCCGCCGTCCGTGCGATCGACGTCGAAACGTCGATTTACGATTACGTGCTGGACATTGTCGAAGCGACGCGCAACTGCGAAGAGTTGCACGTGGGCGTGAGCACGCGCGGCGCCCTGTCGTTGTACCGCGGGGCGCAAGCTTCGGCGCTAATCGACGGCCGGTCGTTCGTCGTGCCCGACGACGTGAAGCGGCTGGCGGTTCCCGTGCTGGGGCATCGCGTGATCACGAAAGGCTACCTGCACGGCGGTCAGCGCGAAGCGGTCGAAGCTATTATCCATCGCCTGGTCGACGAGACACCCGTACCGGAATAAATGCCGTGTTTGGCCGACGAAAAATCACGATTTGCCGCGAGGGCTGGTACTATCTGTTCGTACTGTCGTTCATCATCGGCGGCGCGATTCTGCGGCAAGTGAACCTGCTGGTGGTGCTGGCCGGCCTGATGTTCGGCCCGCTGCTGTTTCATTGGCGGCTGGTGGCGGCGACGGTGCGGCGCATTGCTGTGAAGCGGCGGCTGCCCGAGCGAATCTGTGCCGGCGATCTGCTGACCGTCGACTTGATTGCGACCAACGGCCGGCGCCGGCTGGACAGTTGGGGCCTGCTGCTCGAAGACGCGATTCGCTTGGAGGGCAATGGCGACGCGGCACAGCGAACGCGCGTCGACGTCATGATTCCACATCTGCCGGCCGGCGAAAGCGAACGTGTGTCGTACCGCAGCGTGCTGGCGCGGCGTGGCCGATATCGCTTTGGGCCAGTGAAGGTCTCGACGCGGTTTCCACTCGGCCTGGTGCAAGGATCCATCAAGATCGATTGCCGCGATTGGTTGACCGTCTGTCCGCGGCTGGGGCATCTGACTCGGCAATGGGCGCAGATCGTCGAGGCGGATCGGGCCGGCAGCCAGCGGTCATTCCGCCGACAGGGGTTGGTCGAGGGAGATTTCTTCGGGCTGCGCGATTGGCGAACCGGAGACAGCCGGCGCTGGATTCACTGGCGGACGTCGGCCAAGCAGAGCAATTTGGCCGTGAAGCAATTCGAACAGCAACGCAGCCGCGACGTGGCACTGGTCCTGGACTTGTGGCACAGCAGCCAGCCGACGGACGAGGAGTTGGAGAACGTCGAGATGGCCGTCAGCTTTGCCGCCACTGCGGTCGCCGACTTGTGCCGCCGCGCCGGCAGCCACTTGATGCTGGCCGTGGCCGGCAAGTCGCCGCTGCACTTCGCAGCCACGGCTTCGGCCGTGTTCATGCACGAGGTGCTGGAACAACTGGCCCTGGTCGAAGGGGGCGAGACGAACAGCTTGCCCGGCGTGCTGCGGCGCGTGGTCGGCGAACTGCGGACGGGAGCCCGCGTGGTGGTGATCAGCACCCGGCCGAACGAAATGGACCGCATCCGCCGCCAGAAGATTTTGGCCGACGAGCCGCGCGTTCACAGCGTCCTCAGCCGGTTGGCGTGGATCGACGTGAGCAGCGACCAGTTGTCGCGATACTTTAATTTTGCTTGAGGCTTACGATCGTGAACGTTCAGCGGCTGCTGCAAATCAACATGGGACTGCTGGCGACGTTGGGCACGCTGCTGCTGTCGATCGGTCAGCAGAGTGCCCTGTTCCCCACCGTGGCGCCAACGTTGATGTTGTTCGCCGTGGTCACGTCGGTGTACTTCACCGACACGTTAAAGTGGTTTCAGTTGAATCGCTTTCTGGCGAATGCGGCGGCGTTGCTTGCGGCGCTGTTTGCACTGAGCGACTTTTTGGGGAGCGACAGCAGTCAACAACTGCTGGCGATCGCTCATCTGCTGGTGTATTTGCAAGTCGTGCTGCTCTATCAGGAGAAGAGTGACCGCGTGTACGGTCAGTTGGCGGTCCTCAGCCTGTTGCAGGTAGTGGTCGCGGCGGCTTTGAATTTGGGGGCCGAGTTCGGCGTGCTGCTGGTGCTTTACGTGGCCGTGGCGATCAGCGCGTTGACACTGTTCTACATTCATCGCGAGGTGGCTCGTTTCGACAAGCCGGGCAAGGATCCGGCTCATCTGCCAACGCGCCGCACAAAGTGGCGGTTGTCGCAGCGAGCCCGCGGGCGTTTGACGCTGTCCGCGCCGCCGGTCGCGATTTACGATGCCTCGCCCGCCACTCTGGCTC
>JBGTKH010000264.1:0-7412 GCA_041744735.1 Pirellulaceae bacterium
GGATGAGTTTCAGCGACTCTAGATCCGCAAGGTTGGGCTCCGATTTGGAATTCAGCTTTTGCAGTTGCCGTTCGTACCACTCCGCGGGCTCAATTCCAGAACGAGCTAGTTTTTGCTCCAGCTCCTTGCGGATTTGCACGAGTGTTTTGTCACCCATCATCGCCTTTTCTCCACGAGCCGCCGAAGATCGAATACGAAATCGCTCGCCTCGTCCACGGCCAACCGCTGAACGCCTGTCAGCGCGTCGTCCAACTTGATCATGGCCGCTGGTCCCACTCGCTGCGCAGTTCGTCCACGTAGGCTGCCGCATCCACGCCTTGCCAGAGTTCCGCCCCTTTGCCGTGCAACTCCATAACGTTCCGTGGCGTCGTCGCGCCAGCCTGCTGCTGTCGGGTGATACTGTCTACGATTCTTCCCACGAGCTGCAATTGCTTTGCGTCAGATAGTGGTCGGACGTGTTGTTCGTAAACGTGAATTACGTCGTCTGTCACGCGGACTACCTCCTGAACATGACCTCGTTCGTCGGCACTACCCACCAAATTCATCCTACCGGCACCGAATCCTGCCCGCTATACTCGCGGGATGGAGCGATTGGATGTTGGGGAATGGCGGGGGTTGTATCCGTTTGGGTCACGCGAGTTGTTGCTCGGCGGGCGGCGCTATCATTATGTGGATGAGGGGAGCGGGCGGCCGGTTGGCGGTGGCGAAGCCCGCTCGTCAACGGCCAGTTACCGGGCCACGTGGTCCGCTCGCAGAACGGCGAAGTGTAACTTGTACGTTCCCACCACGGCGCTAGAGGTTATGTTTTCGGCAGCAGCGCGAGGACGGCTTGGCTGGGGCGGGGGATGACGTGGGCGGCGATTAGTTTGCCGAGCGGGGCGACTTTTTCGCGGCCGGCTTCGATGGCGGCTTTCACCGCGGCCACGTCGCCTTTGACGATCACGGTCACGTAGCCGCCGCCCAGCTTCTCTTTGCCGACCACTTCCACGTTGGCCGCTTTGCAGGCGCTATCGATGGCTTCGAATACGGCGGTGAAGCCTTGGGTTTCGATGAAGCCCAGTGCGGGCGACGGTGCTTCGGCCACGGTTGGCTCCTTGATTGGTTCGGTTTCTGCCGCCGCGGCCGTGGTCAGCACGGTCACGACGTCTTGTTGGATCAGCGGATTGTGTTCGCGCGCGCTTTCGATCGCCGGCCAGGCACGCGGGTCGACGCGGTTGATCACGCTGGACACGGGGCGGCCGCCCATTTGCTCGGCCACCGCACGCCCGGCTTCGATCGACACAGCCACCGCCGCAACCGGGCCGACCAGTTTGATCACCACGCCCAGAAAATCGTTCAACTCCGCCTGTAGCACGCGGATGTCGGCCGTCTTCTCCATGACGTCCAACGCCACCATCGCCGGAGTCCAACCGGTCGTTTCCAAAATTCCCAACGCGGCGGTCAAGGTGACGGTTGCTCCAAAAATGACGACGGTGGAAAGGGACGGTTGAACAATTGTAGCATGGAGAAAGGCGAGTTGGCGGCACGCTGAATGAAACGGGCTTTGCAAATGACGAATGACAAATGACTAATGACGAAAGAATGACGAAGCTCGAATGACGAATGGCGTGAAACTGGGACGCCGGAAAGGCTCGGTTACGCGAGAATGTCTTTCACCACTTCGCCCGCCACGTCGGTCAATCGCCGCTGGATGCCGTTGTGGTAGTAGGTTAGCCGGTGGTGGTCGATGCCTAGTAGATGCAGCACGGTGGCGTGGAAGTCGTGCCAGTGGACGCGGTTTTCGACGGCCTTCAAACCGAAGTCGTCGGTGGCTCCGAAGGCGATGCCGTGCTTCAATCCGGCCCCGGCCAGCCACACCGAGAAACCGTATTGGTTGTGGTCGCGTCCCGCGCCCAGTTTGCCGGCGTCGGACTGAGTGAACGGCGTGCGGCCGAACTCGCTGGTGAAAAGCACGAGCGTGTCGTCCAACAATCCGCGCTGCCGCAAATCGCGCAGCAATCCGGCCACCGGCTTGTCGATCCGCCCAGCCTCCTGGCCGTGGTTCTGCCGCATGTCTTCGTGGCCGTCCCAATTGATGCGCGGCGAACCGAAGGCGCCGCCGGCAAACATCTGCACAAACCGCACGCCGCGTTCCAACAATCGCCGAGCCAGCAAACAGGTGCGGCCGAATTCTTCCGTGTCCTTGTGATCGATTCCATACATTGCGTGCGTGGCCGCGGTTTCACCGTCGAGAGCGGCGACTTCGGGAACCGCCAACTGCATCTTGGCGGCCAGTTCGTAACTGCGAATGCGAGCCGCCAGTTCGTCGTTCGTTCCGCGCGCCGCCAAGTGCCGCTGATTCAACTGGTTCAGCAACTCGCGGCTGGCGCGCTCTGTCTTGTCCGCGATCGGCGCGGCGGGGACCAGATCGTCGATCGGTGTGCCCTGGCTGCGGATCACGACGCCCTGATGCCGCGCCGGCAGGAAGCCGTTGGTCCAGTTAATCGACCCGCCAGCCGGCAGCCCGCGCGGATCGGGAATCACAACGTACGCCGGCAGTTCATCCGTCTCGGCCCCCAGCCCATACGACATCCACGAACCGATCACCGGAAATCCGTTCAGCCGAAACCCGGTGCTTTCCTGAAACGTGGCGGGCGTGTGATTCGACGTCTCGGCGAACATCGAGCGAATCACGGTCAGCTCGTCGGCCATTTCAGCCAAGTGCGGAAACAGTTCCGAAATCCACAGCCCGCTCTGCCCGCGCTGTTTGAACTCCCAATCGCTTTTGCGCAGCAACCCGACCTTGCCGAAAAACACATCCGGCCGTTCGTCGCCGACCAGCGGTTTTTCATGCTGTTTGCTCAGCTCCGGTTTGTAATCAAACGAATCAACTTGGCTGAGCCCGCCGGTTAGCACGACATGAATCGCCCGCGTCGCCCGCGCCGGCAAATGAGGCGGCGGGTCGCTGGCCTCCCCCGGCACCGCAGCCGCGAGAAGCAGCCCATCATCGAGCATCAACGAGGCCAGAGCGGCACTGCCCAGGCCGTTGCCCACCCACGAGAGAAATTCGCGACGGTTAGTAAAAGGGCGATCATTAATCATCTACGTGACTCCCTCGCGACGCGATGACAAAGGGCGGCATTTTCACATTAGCCGACAGGGCCGACAATTCTGAAATAATCGTAAGCCGTACGGCTCGAAATGGCGAGGCGGTTGCCGCACGATCAGAAAGTCCGCAGCACGGCGACGCATGCCGACAGCACGTAGGTCGCACCGAGTACGCACCACGCCAGAATCTCCAATCGAGTTTGTGAGGGATGGAACAGGACGTACACGATCGCCGAAAGGGACACGACTCCGGCGAGACCCGCAAATACCGCAAGCGGCATCCACGTTGCCCCCGCCAAGCCCATGCAGGCCAGCGTAATTACGGTCATCAGTTCCAACAGCGAGAAGTGGAACGGCTTTCGCGCGGCCAGCGCTCGGTCTTGATCGGCCAGT
This sequence comes from Pirellulaceae bacterium, assembly GCA_041744735.1. GTDB lineage: Bacteria > Planctomycetota > Planctomycetia > Pirellulales > Pirellulaceae > JBGTKH01. Next base: position 3,481 of record JBGTKH010000264.1, read on the forward strand.
GGCAGCTTAGCAAGTTCGTTCAGCGCCGCGGCGATCTCGTCCTTCGACTTCCCTTCGGGCGGCAACAGGCAGAGGTCGTTCTTGTCGTCTTGCTCGGCACACTCGGCGACGAAGAAACTCGACACGTCCTCCGTGGGCAAAGGCGGTTCTTCGTCGCGATATTTGCTGCGCGCCATGGGAGTGCCATCATTTGGTTTCCACAACCCAGATGTTCCGATATCGCATCGGGTTGCCGTGGTTTTGCAGGTAGATGGGGCCGGGCTCGGGGCCGGGCTTCGATGGAGCCGCGGTGGTCGAACGTTCGCCGGGCAATTCGACGTCGTCGTGCACCTTGACGCCGTTGTGAACGACCGTCACACGCGGGTTGGCGGTCAGCTTGCCACTGTCGTCGAACTTGGCCGCGGTATACTCGATGTCGTAGGTTTGCCACGCAAGCGGCGGCAGGCACATGTTCACGTCGGGGGCTTTCACCGAGTACAGTCCGCCGCACTCGTTGTCTTTGCCTTCCAGGCCGAACGAATCGAGCATCTGCGTTTCGTAGCGGCCCTGAACGTAGATGCCGCTGTTGCCGCGCCCTTGGCCGCGATCTTCGGGCATGTACGGCAGACGGAACTCGATGTGCACCTTGTGGCTGCCGAAGCGTGGCTTGCTGGTCGTGCCTTCCAAGAGCAAACCGTCGGCGGTCACTCGGCCGCCTTCCCACTGGTCGGCGCTGCTTCCGTCGAACAACACGATCGCACCTGCCGGCGGCTTGGCGCCCAACGTCGGGCTCTTGCGCATCACGCGCTGGATTTGGCCGAGCGACTTACCTTCCTTGTCAACGACCGTCATCACGCCGTCGTTGATCGTGCCGTCCGCGTACTTGCCGACGAACGTCACCACGCCGGCCTTCGCTTCAGCATCAACTCGTTCCGGCGGCTTTTCCTTGATCCACCCATCACCCGGCAGCCCGCCGCTGTAACCCACTGCCTGAAACTTGCCGCCCCCCAGCGCAATCACCTGCACGCCGATCTTCTTCGCCCCTTCGTCCGTTTGCAGTTCGCCGGCGTATTCGCCTTGAATGGCAAAGTCGGCGTCAACCTCGGCGGGATCAGAGTATGTAGGGCCTTTGGCTTGAGCCATTGCAGCACTAAGAACAAGCGCCACGGCGATTGCAGAAAGGGTGCGTGCGAATGTCAACATGTTCGGTCTCCTTGGGACGGTTGTCCGGGTGAGGTTTCAATGCGAGTGACGATTCCGGTTTTCGGCCTACATTCTGAATTGCAGGAGCCGGTTTGGCAAGCAACCCCGTAGCCGAAGTCGCCAGACTTTGGTGCAGCATAGGCAGCACAAGCACGCGCGTCCAAAGTCTGGCGACTTCGGCAACGACTACGACGGTGTTTCAAGTGCCCGCATCAGATTGGCCGCGTATTGTCCGACGTCAGAGAGGACTTCGCCGCGCGGCCGGTCGGCCGCCTCGGCAATGCGGCGGACGAAGGCGGAGCCGACGATCAGGCCGTCGGCGACCGGGGCCAGCAGTTTGACGTGATCGGGTTGGCTGATGCCGAAACCGATGCAGATCGGCAGGTCGGTCTGAGTGCGCAGCCAGCCGACGTTATCGATCAGTTCCGGCGGCAGTGCGGTGCGTTCGCCGGTGATGCCGGTGACCGAGACGTAATAGAGAAAGCCGGTGGAAGTTTCCGCGATACGGACGGCTCGCTCGCGCGGCGTCGTGGGTGTGACGAGTTGGATCAAGCTGAAGTCTTCGCGGCGGCAGATTGCGGCCAGCGGCCCTGATTCTTCGACCAGCAAGTCAGGCACGATCGCGCCGGCGATTCCGGCTGCCTTCGCGTCGGCCACGTATTTTTCCAAGCCGTGCCGATAGACGATTGCGTAGCTGACCATCGTGACCAGCGGCATCGTTAGCTCGGGCGTCACGCCCCGAGCCATGTCCAAGATTTGCGACAGCTTCACGTGCTTAGCCAGAGCGCGAGTGTACGACGCCTGAATCACCGGTCCGTCGGCGATCGGGTCGCTGTACGGAATGCCCAATTCGCACATGCTGCACCCACGCGCCGACAACTCGCGCAGCACCGCGGCGGTAAACGCCAAGTCCGGATCGCCCGCCGTGACAAACGGCATGAAGGCCTTGCGGCCCTGGTCACGTAATTGCTGAAACAATTTGTCGATTGCTGACACTCGGCACCTCATTCGACGTTGGCAAATCGTATGATAATCTTGTGAAGAATGCCGCGTGAGAATTCACCGTACGCGTTATAAATTCCGTCGCCGTACCCGGTGACACAAGCGAACATCATGGGCGACCCAGCATTGCCCACAGACATGAAACTCCAAGTTTCATCCAAGAAATTGACACGATCAAAGCTGTTGTTCGTCTGTACATTGAAGTACGTGCCGGGATACTGCGCGTACCGGGGAACGGTCTTGAGATAGGCGATGATCTCCGCCTCCAACGTTTCGGAAACCGGGTGAATGACCTCGAAGCGAATCGGATTGACTTTTGTTGTCGCTAGACTGAACTTCGTCGTCAAAAGCGGCAGGACTTTGTCGTCGGGAGTCGATATCACGCCGATTCGATCAGGCCCGACTTTAGTCCACCAGTTCTCGATATCCGCTTTGTCAGCCACCACAATTTTTGCGGAATCGATTGATACTTTTCCAATGAGCTGACGCGAATCGACGTCGCCGGGATCGCCGAATTGCACAATTAGCCGCAAGACCAGTGACATCCCCGAAGAATACGTCTGAAGCAAAGCACAGATTTTCACATCGCTCTCGGAAACCCCCGAAACTTCAAGCGGAGAACTAATGTAGCAAGGATCTGCAAAGACGACCGTTCCAGAGTGAACGCGTAATACACCGAGTTCGCGTTCAATAAGCGTAGGTGGACCGGTTTCCCGGTATGCGTTCATGCTTTCGATCAATTCGATCAGTCGACGTCGTGCATCAGCCTCCGTTTCCCCAGGTGCTAGCCGACGAAATAGGCGGCGAAAGAAGCGTCGAACGGAACGCAACATTTGACTTAGCTCCGCAGCAACCTTTCTGTCATTCGAGCTCGCAAGTAATTCGCGAATGCTGGGTACTCATCAGGTTGCTCCACTCAGCCGCGCGATTTCGCCGGCGTCTTTGTCGCCGCGGCCGGAGAGGCAGACGACGATTGTCTCGTCCGTCGAGCGATCGGCGGCTAACTGCATGGCTTTGGCGATGGCGTGCGAACTTTCCAGAGCGGGCAGGATGCCTTCGGCGCGGGCCAGCGCGTTGAACGCATCCAGCGCCTCGTCGTCGCGGCAGCTTGTATATTGGACGCGGCCGGTGTCTTTCCAGTAGCTGTGCTCGGGTCCAACGCCCGGATAGTCCAAGCCGGCGGAGATCGAATGCACGTCGCTCGTCTGGCCGTCGTCGTCCTGCATCACGTAGCTGAAGCTGCCGTGCAAGATGCCGGGCCGGCCAAAGGTGAGCGGCGAGGCATGATCGCCCGGCCGGTTGCCGCGCCCGCCCGCTTCGACTCCCAGCAGTTTCACGTCGCGATCTTCAACAAACGGGTAAAACATGCCGGCGGCGTTGCTGCCGCCGCCGACACACGCGACGACCAGATCGGGCAGACGGCCGAACTGATGCAAACATTGCCCGCGGGCCTCGCGGCCGATCACCGATTGAAAGTCGCGCACGATTCGCGGGAACGGATGCGGGCCGACGACCGAACCGAGAATGTAGTGCGTGGTCTCGACGCTCGACATCCAATCCCGAAGCGCCTCGTTAATCGCGTCGCGCAGCGTTCGCGAGCCGCTGGACACGGGCCGCACTTCGGCTCCCAGCAGCTTCATGCTGAACACGTTCGGGGCCTGCCGCCGCACGTCTTCCTCGCCCATGTACACGACACACGGCAGCCCGAACCGAGCACACGCTGTGGCCGTCGCCACGCCGTGCTGGCC
>JBGTKH010000265.1:0-16704 GCA_041744735.1 Pirellulaceae bacterium
CGGCCATGTCGTCCGGCCGGTCATGTCGGCAGAGGATGCCGCCGAAAATCTTCGGGTGCAGCGTCTTCAGCCGCCCGTCCATCATCTCGGGAAAACCCGTGTATTGGGCGATGTCGCGGACGGTGAGTCCTGCGTTTTCCAGGTGCCGCCGAGTGCCGCCGGTGCTGTAAATCTCGACGCCGACCGCCGCCAATCCGCGAGCGAAATCGGCCAGACCGAGCTTGTCACTAACACTGATCAGGGCGCGTTTGGTTTTAGGTGAATGCATGCTGAACGGGTGTCCAATGTGTGCTGATCTTTCGCGTTTAACCCGTTGCCGAAGGCGAGGCGAATCGCACGAACTGCCACCAAACAACCTCGCCTACGGCTACAGGTTAAACGAGTACGGCATGCGTTTGGTTTAGAATGGAATCGCCGCGCGGTCAAGCGGCTTGAGAAGGTGGCGGCTACTCATACAGCCAATCCAGGCTGAATCGCGTGATTTGGGTCACGGCCAGTCCCGTCCCTTGCGGGCGATTGCCGGCGCAGTGTCCCAACAGCACGTGCTCGCCGGAGAATGCCATCGCCGTGTAGCAGTACCAGCCGTCGGGATCGTCTTCCAGCGTCTTGGTGTGCACCCACGTCTTGCCGTCGTCGCGCGAGACGGCAACGCAAAGCGGCGTACGTTTGCCGCGATGAGCCTCGTCGACATGCTCGTGATCGTTCCAGACGAGCAACAAATCTCCCGTCTGCGGAATCCGTTCGATCGTGGCGGGCGAGAGCGGCGAGATGATGTTCGACGGGCCGAGCGGCGTCCACGTGTCTCCGCCGTCTGACGAGTGCGAAACAAATTGGCTGCCGGCGTTGGTGCGGCAATACATCATCAAGCGGCCGTCGCTCAATTCAACCATGCCGGGTTCTTGCACGGTGACGCGCTTGCCATCGGGCGTCGCGCCGGTCAATACGCTCTTACTTCGCCGAAACGTCTTCCCGTTGTCGTCCGACAAATAGCACGTCACTTGCCCGGCCCAATCGGGCTGCTTGTAATCGGGCAAGTTGTGCACGGCCACCGGCAGAACGATCCGGCCGCTCTTCAATTGCAAGGCGCGGTCGTTGTTCATGACGTAATAGCCGACCTGATCCAAGATGCACGTCGTTGGCTCGCTCCAGGTGCGGCCTTCATCCTTCGAGATCCGCAGCAGCGGTCGGCAATCGGCCAGCGAATTCTTGCGTAAGTAGAACAGAGCAATTTCGCCGCTGGCCAGCCGCAGCAGCGACACAGACATGATGTTCCAGTCGCCTTCGTTGGGCACGATGACGGTATCTTCGGCCGTCCACGTTTGCCCGCCGTCGCTGGAATATCGCCCCGCCAGAAATGCCGCGGCGTGATCGCTGCCGCCGCCGGTGAAATGTGTGTAGACAAACAAGATGCGGCCGTCCTTGAGTTGGATGAAGTCCCCTTCGCTGTTGCGCGGGTTACCGGGTCCCGGTGACAGTAACAAAGTGCGTTGCACGCCATCGTCGGTACGACCGACGTCCGTAGTAAAAGCCACGATACACAGGAACACAACGGCAAGACGACAGATAACCATTCGCGGGTTCATGGAAACTGCTCCGGGTCGAGTAGGTGTTGGATCGGGCGGGGATAGTGGCTGTGGAGCCAGCCGCCGTCGAGCACGATCGTCGTGCCCGTGAGGTAAGAGAATTCATCGCCGGCCAGAGCGACGATCGCTCGGGCAACCTCGGCGGGTGATGCCCAGCGTCGTAGCGGAATCGCGTCTTCACTCCACTGACGCAGCGGTACCGTGATCGATTGCCCCTGCGGATCGGTGTAGTCGCCGCTCAGATCCGTGTCTACCGCGCCGGGATTCACGGCCAGAACGCGGATGCCCGACGGACCATAGAGCGCCGCCAACTCGTAAGTCAGCGCGTCCAAACCTCCCTTGGCCGCCACGTACGCCGGCGCGATGCCGCCGGCGCGCTGCGACATCATGCTCGAGACGTTGATGATCACGCCGCGTCTGTGAACTTCCATCGACTCGGCCGCCCAGCGAGCAAGAAACGCCGGCGCGGTCAGGCAAACGTCTATCGTCCGCTGCCACGATTCGTGTTCGATTTGCCGCATCGTGACCAAGTCGCGCGACGCGGCATTGTTCACCAGCACGTCGATCCGCCCCCAGCGATTAACGGTCGTATCGATGGCGCGTTTCGCGTAATCCAGATCGGTCAAGTCGCCGGCGTACGCAACCGTTTCGACGCCCGTCTGGTGCAAGGAACTGTCCACGTCATGCAGCAGTTCCGTCTCGATGTCCAGCATCGCAACACGGAAGCCTCGCCGGCCAAATTCCAGCGCCGTTTCGCGGCCAATGCCCTGTGCCGCACCCGTGACGAATGCTACCGGTCTGTCGTTCATATCTCGAATCCTACCTTGGCCTAGCCACGGTCGACGTAGCTGCACTCGCCAGAGTGCGGATGGCCGTCGGAAAATTCCGCGTTCTGGCGAACGCAGCTACGATCAATCAAGATTGTATTGTGAAGTGCCCTCGACTCGTTAAAAATGAATTCGGTCTCGGCGATCACCGCCAGACTGTCTCCTTGGTTCACGCGCGAGAACGTTCGGAGCACGACAACGACGCCGCGTTGCTGCGACTGCACCGGCTCAACCTCGCTCCCCAAAACGTCTGATACGGTACCGATCAGATCACCGACGTCGACGATATCTCCCAACGCAACGGCCGGATCAAAGAAACCGGTCATCGGCGCCGGGTTACAGATCTGCATGTGCCCCGAATTCTCGCGCGGGTCTTCGATCACGTAGCGGATGTCCGATGACGGTGGCTCGCGGTCGATCATGTCCAGCGACGCCATCACATTTAGGCAGCCGTTGACGTACGCGTCAATGCCCGCCGGGTTGCAGACGGCTGAACCGAGATATTCCGCGTAGATGGCTGGCACGCCCGCGTCGCGCGCAACCGACATGGACCGGCCGTTCAATCGAAAATCGGTGCCCCAGACCAGCGCCAAGTTGAACGCGCGGGCCATGCGGCGCTGCTGCTCTAAAACCTTCCCGTTGGGGTGCAGCATGTATCCAGTCAAGGGCCAGACGGCTAACGTCGTGCCGCCTGTATGCAAGTCGATATAGAAGTCGGCCGCGCGAATCAGTTCGCTCAGCGCGTATGCGGTCTGCTCGGTGATCGACCCGTCGAGTTTGCCCGGGCACGTGCGCGCCAAGTCGAGGTTGTCCTCTGCCGTGCGATGGCCGCGCAGGTACGCGGCTTCATTGACAACCGGCACCAATGTGACTCGACCACGCAGCGACGCTGGGTCGAGTTCCCTAATCAACCGCCGAATGGCCACCATCGGTTCAAATTCGTCCCCGTGCACTCCGCCCGTGATCAACAGATTTGGGCCGAAGCGTTTGCCAACGAGTTGTTTCGATTTCAGTTCCACTAGTTGAGCCGAGCGATGTGAGTTCGTTGTCAAATGATTAAAGTCAATCAGAAGCGGCCCGTCTTCAGTTCTTCGTTTAACGGCCAGCCGAAGGCGACGGTTTCAGCCAACACGGACACCGACGCCTTCGGCTGGCCGTTAAACAACTCGTGCTTGCGGCCTCACGGCGACCACTCGGTCATCGACTCGAACGGAAACATCGGCCGGCGGCGGTGTTGGTATTCGAGCTGCTGCATGTCGGCTGTTGTGACGCCCGGCGTGTTCACGCGAATCAAATGTTTGCACACGGGCGCGTAAGCCGCAACTGGTGCGTTAACGCCTTTGGCAACTAAGATGTGAAACGCGGCCGGGTCGAGCCCGCAACTGGTCAACTGCCGCAAACTGAAGGGCGGCATGCGGCGCGAGGTGAGCATCGTGGTGAGCCTGCCGTCGGTGCGCACGATCGCCGTCGGCCCTTGATCGCAATGCGTAAACCCGCCGTGCCGCACTTCCGGCTCGTCGAATTGTCCCTCGTGCAAGCTAACAACCGTAAAGTCATCTTCCAGTGGCGGGCCGTGACGTTCGTCCGTCTTGCCGCCAACGCTCAGCCGAATTCTTCCGCCCGGTCCAGTCGCCGCCGACTGCTGAACCGATTGCGGATCGTACAGGCAGACAAACGAATCGGGCACCGCACGCTGATGCAGCGCGTGAGCCAAGAACGTGCTGTCGCCCGGCGAGCCGCCGCCGACGTTGTCGCCCATGTCGAGCAGACAAATCGGTCCGTCGAGTTGCGCGGCGCGGTCCAACGCATCGTCGATCCCGATCATCTGACCGGCGAAGTCCTGCCGATGCGTCCACATGTACTGCGCCAATTCACCGGCCAGCTTCTCGGCAAGCGCGCGATCGTCGTTGGTCACCGCGATGACGGCCGAGCCCATCTCTTTCACGTCGGCGTACGGAAAGCCAAGCAGGATGCTATTGGACAAGACCCCGGGCCGGGCGAGCATTTCGTCGGCCAGCCGGTACAGCGGTACGCACTGCGGTTCGCTGGTCAGTTGCCGTTCGATGTTGATCGCCAGCGGCGGAAACGCGGCGGCCATCGTGGGCCGAATTTCGCCGCCCAGCGTGCGGGCCATCAGCGTCGCCGCGTCGATACCGCGCTGGCGCTGATCCAGATGCGGGTTGGTGCGATAGCCGATCAGTGCGTCGCACGCATCGACCATCTTCGGCGAGAGATTGGCGTGGGCGTCGAGCGTGCCAATGATCGGCATGTTCGGACCGACGCGGCGCCGCAACTCCGACAGCCACTGGCCGTCGGCGTCGCGAAACTTTTCGCTGACCGTTGCGCCGTGCGGTGCCACGAGCACACCGTCGAGCCGCCCCGCGCGTTTCAGTTCGCTAAACATCATGTCCAGCAGGTGCTCAAACGTGTCGGCGGTGACCGTTCCGAACGGCAGTGCCCGCGCGGCAAACAGCGGCACGGCGTCGAATCGCATTGCCAAAGTGCTCGCACCTTCCAGTCCCTCGAAAAACCCGCCGATTTCGTGATGCGTATCGGCCAGCCGCGCACGAATCTCTTCCCCTACGAGCAACGTGTTCTGCTCGAAGTGGTCAAACGTCGTCGGTTCGGCGATAAATGTGTTCGATTCGTGCAGCAGGGCGATGATGCCGACTCGCATACGCGCTCCTTCAATCTGACTGCGGGTATAGAACGTCGCCGCATTTCCGGCTACAAAATACCACATTGGCGTACCCGATATCTACAACCCTCTGGAGAACTGCGAATGAGCGACACGGCTCCCCGAGAAATCACGCTGGCCATGATGCGCGAGTCGTTGTACGCGGCGGTCGTCGCGGACGCTCTGGACTCGCTCGGCTACCGCCATCAATCGCCGCGTGTGCCGCTGCGGCCGTTCACGGTTGAAGGGCTGTTGGTGGGCCGTTGCAAGACGACTCTCTGGGCCGACATGTTTCACGAAGACCCACGGCCGTACGAACTGGAATTAAAGGCCGTCGACAGTTGCCGGCCGGACGACGTGATGATTTGCGCGGCCGGCGGATCGGTACATTCGGCCCTGTGGGGCGAACTGCTCTCGACCGCGTCGCGCAACAGCGGTTGTATTGGTGCGATCGTGGACGGCGCCGTGCGCGACATCGGAAAAATGCGGACGATGAACTTCCCAGTGTTTGCCCGCGCTGCGAGCGTCTACGACAGCCAGAATCGCCAGCGCGTGATCGACCTTGACATCCCCGTCGAAATTGCCGGCGTCCGCTTCTGTCCCGGTGATTTAGTGCTGGCCGACCTGGACGGTATCGTCGTCGTGCCGCAAGAAGTCGAAGCCGAAGCCATTCGCCGCGCCTGGGAAAAAGTTCACGCCGAAAACATCACCCGCGACGCCATCAAAGGCGGCATGAAAGCCACGGCGGCGTATCAGAAATACGCTGTGCTTTAATCTCTACTCCGTGGCCGCCCTGAATCCGTGGGGTCATCATCAGCATTGTTTCCCCACGGGTTCAGGGCGATCACGGATTAGGAGAATTAGCACTTAGAGTGTTCATCCAAACTGGAACGCCTGACATCTACACTGGGCTCTCTTGGCTCAGCACCTTCTCGAAGATCACCAGATTCGTGCCAAGGTCTGGGTCCCAGCGGATGCCGGCGATGTCGTAGCCTTGGTCGATGGCCAAGTGCAACATGGGGCGATGTTGGTTCTGGCATTCGAAGCGAATCGAGTCGTAATCGTGATCGGTGGCCCACGCATGTGCGGCTTCCATAAGCTGCGACGCGACACCATGCCGACGATAGTCGGGCAGCACGCCGTATAGCCAGGCAAAGAACACCGACGGCTTGAGCTCGAAGCCCGTAAAGAATCCGACCGGCCGCTCGTCCAGGCTGGCGACCAGCATCAGCGGGTTGTAGCGGCCCAGAAACCGGCGGCGAAAAAAGTCCGCGTCGCGCGCCGGGCGGTAGATCTGGTTGTACAAGTCCGTCACCAACGGAATGTCTTGCGGACCGACAATGTCGACCTTTGCAGTGGCCATGCTGTATAGTTTAATCCAGCACTCAAGTCACTGTAAACGCCGGGGGACGTCGCGCGGCGCGTAGTGATACAAATTGCCGTAGCGGAAGTGGTGACACTTCCGAAGTCTCACGACTTCGGCTACCAAAATGTGCCACTACCGCGCGGCGCCCAGGGAATTATGGAAAGGCATGCTTGATGTCCACCAAGACGAAGCGACAGTGCGGTCTGTGGGACAGCCCGATTTCGCCACGCAGCTTGGCGGAAGATCGGCGGTTGGAAGCGGCACGTTGGGACACGGATGGCCGGACGTTGGTCTGGCTCGAAGGACGTTCGGACCGCGGTGTGCTTGTCGCGCGTGAGTCGGGCGGAGATGCGCCGCGCGATCTGACGACGGACCTCGACGTGCGAGCCGAGATCGGCTATGGCGGCGGCGACTTTGCGGTCGGCGGCGGGCATGTCTATTTCGTCGTCCACAAGACAGGCCGCATTTATCGGCAGGCTCTGGCCGGCGGCTTGGCAAATCCGATCACGCCCGCGTTCGGAAAATCCGCATCGCCCACTCTATCTCCTGACGAGCGCTGGCTGGCCTATGTTCACTGCGACGACGAAAACGTGGATCGGATTGCCATAGTCGACGCCGAAGGAAAGCACTGGCCACAAATCCTTGCGGCCGGCCACGACTTCTACATGCAACCGCGCTGGAGCCCCGACGGCAAGCAACTCTGCTGGATCGCGTGGGATCATCCCAGCATGCCGTGGGACGGCACGAAGCTGTTTGTCGCGCCGATTATTTACACCGCCGACGCGCTGCCGCGGCTCGGCGAGCCGCGCGAAATTGCAGGCGGCGCGGACATCGCCGTCTTTCAACCCGAGTTCACTCCGGACGGCCGCACGTTGCTGTACGTGTCGGACGAATCGGGCTGGGGACGAATCGCGGCTCATGATCTGGCGACCGGCCAGCGGCGGTGGCTGACAACGGACGGCGTTGAATTCGGCTCGCCCGCGTGGCGGCACGACCAGCGAAACTATGCCGTCAGCCACGATGGCCAGTGCCTTATCGCTGCCGCCAGCCGCGCCGGGTTTCAACGGATCGAGCGAATCGACGCGGCCACGGGAAATAGTCAGCCGGTCGATGAATTGGCCGAGTACTCGGAGATCGGACAAGTCGTCGCCGCACCGGCCGGTGATCGCATCGCCATTGTGGCCAGCGGCCCCAACGTGCCGGCTCGAATCGTCGTCTTCGATTTCGACACGCGGAAAACGACGGTCGCGGCCCGCGCTTCCGGTGAAACGGTCCCACGGGCCGCGCTGTCGCAATGCGAGGCCATCTCGTGGACGACAGCGAATGACGAAATGGCTCACGGCTTGTACTACCCGCCAGCCAGCGACAAGTTCGAAGCTGCCGAAAAACCGCCGTTGATCGTGATCATCCATGGCGGGCCGACTTCGCAAGTGCGAGCGGGCTGGCGCGCGGAGGCACAGTTCTTTGCCACGCGCGGCTACGCGGTGTTGTATGTGAACTATCGCGGCGGGACCGGCTATGGCCGCCAGTTCATGCTGCGACTGCGTGAGAACTGGGGCGTATGCGACGTCGAGGACGCGGTGAGCGGCGCTCGACACCTTGCGGACAAGGGCCAAGTCGATCCGCAGCGCGCCGTGATCATGGGTGGCAGTGCCGGCGGGTTCACGGTGCTGCAAACAATGATCGATCAGCCGGAGGCTTTCGCTGCGGGCATCTGTCTGTACGGCGTGGCCGATCAGTTTCATTTGGCTGCGCACACGCACAAATTCGAGAGCCGCTATCTGGACACGCTGCTCGGCCCGCTACCCGAATCGTCCGCCGTCTACCGCCAACGTTCGCCGATCTTTCACGCTGACAAGATTCGACGCCCGCTGGCCGTATTTCAAGGTGCCATCGACCGCGTCGTCCCGCGCGAACAGTCCGACGCGATCGTCGAAGCCCTCAAACGCAACGGCACGCCGCACATTTATCACTGCTACGAAGGCGAAGGGCACGGTTGGCGAAAGAAAGAAACGATCGAGCACTTCTACCAAACCGTAGAGGAATTCCTGCAGCGGCACGTGATCTTTGCTTCGCTGTAGCACGACTCTCTGAGTCGTGAACAACTGGGGTACCCGCTGCTGGTGATGTTACCGCCGTTGACGGCGAGGTAGCACGACTCTCTGAGTCGTGAACAACTGGGGTAACGACTCGGAGAGTCGTTCTACGTCGCAGGCGAGCGGCGCGGGCGGGCCGACAAGCAATCCAAAATTCCTAAAGCGGCGACGAGTCGCCGCACTCCGAAAGAGAAAACTACAGCGACTTCAAGTACTCGATTAGGTCGCGACGTTCGTCGTCGGACAGTTCACCTTGGCCGGAGATGATCGACGGATTGTGAGGACCGGTGAGCAGGTCGTCGAGCGTGCGGGCGCGGCCGTCGTGCAGCAGGCGGACTTTGGCGTACACACCTAACAGCGACGGTGTGTTGAAGCCTTTGTAGCGATCCTGCGGCTTGCCCAAACCGACGTCGTGGTTCTCGCCGTCCGCCAGGTGCGGGCCGACGTGGCAATTGGCACAGCCGGCTCGGTCGCTTTCGAAGACCAGCTTGCCGCGCTCGGCCGCGGGCGTCAGCGTCCCGTCTGGCTGGTGGAACGGATTTGGCGGCAATTCCAACGATTTGATGAACTCGACCAGCGCGTCGACGTCTTCCTGTGTCGGCTCGCTGCCGATCATCGTTTGCGTGATCGACTTTCGCATCGCCTCGTCCAAACTCGTTTGCCAGCCATGCCATGTCCACGGCGGCGTGTGATGAACGTTGTACAGCGGCAGCACCGTCTTGAACGTGTACTGCGAGCCGTCGTTCAGCGTGTCCATCACTTCGCTGCTCGTGCCGCCTTCATAATGGCAACTGTGGCAACTGTACCATTGATCGAAGCTGCGCTGGGCGTCGTAGAAGATCGCTTCCCCACGGCGAGCCAGTGTCGGCTCTGGCGCGCTGCCTAGCGGAATCGCGCGCGTCATCTCGCGCGAGTCCAGATCGATCACTTGCACCGAGTTCTCCAAATAGTTCGCCACATACGCTGTCTTGTTATCGCTGCCGATGCGCACACCCATCGGCCGGCCGCCGACGGTGATCCGAGAAAATCGATTCGGATCGGCCAGCAGCGCGGGGTCGATGTGCTCGGTACCACCGACTTTGCTGTACGGCAGTTCGGCCAAGCGGAACACCAGCACCTCGTGCGATCCCGCGGCGGTCACAATCATGCGTTGTTCGTCGGACGAAATCGCCAGCCCGTGAGCATCGCCGACGGCATGTCCTTCCTTGTCCAGCGAAATGGCCTCACGCAGCGCCGGCCCGTCCAGCCGCACACGAGCCACTCGATTGCCCAGCACCCAACCGCGGCGAATATTGCCGGGCGACGGCACGTTCTCACCGTAATGCATCCAGGGAAAGTAGACGTACAAATTGTCGGACGAGATCTGCATGTGCCCGACGTTCAAGCCTTTGAACTTGTTGACTTGATATAGCAACGTTTTCGTTGCCGTGTCGACGACAGCCACACCTCGGTCGCCGCTGACACCAACCGCCAGCCGTGATCCGTCGGGCGACAGGGCCAAGTACCGCGGCCACCGGCCAACGTCGATGTGCGCCACGACACTCTGCTTCTGCAAATCGACAACTGCAACTTGCTCGGTCGCAGACTGTGCGACGTACGCCGACTTTCCATCCGCACTCACAGCAATTCCTACCGGCAGAAACCCCACGTGAATCGTCGCGACCTTATGCAGCCGCTCTCCCGCGACTTCCAACAGCGTCACGTCGCCCGAATACATGCCGCTGACCAATACTCGTTGACCATCCGGGCACAGTGCGGCCGCCGCTGGACGCTCGCCCACCGGCACTTCGTCCAACACCTGGCCGTCGCTCGTTCGCACCAGTGACGCGGTGTGCGACGTTTGATTGACCGTCACTAACCACGAATCGTCCGGCGCGATCACCAAATCAACCGGCGAGCGATCGACCGTTGCTTGAATTGCCTTGGACGCATCCGACTCAGCGGCATTCTTCGCTGCCGGCTGACTTGATGACTTATCAGGACCATCTGCGGCCAGCGAAACAAACGCCACGGCAATCAGAATGGCGCAAGCGGACGATGTGACGGTGTTACGCATCCAAAGTTCCCTTACTTGGCAGGCTGCGGATTGAAATCTGTCGGTATGTCAATGCGTGGCATTTTGGCGACGTGCATCAGCGAGTTAGTCCACCAGCCGCACACGTTGCCGGTAGGCAGGCTCATCATAGTCCACCGGAGTCCCAAACGGCAAGCAGATTCAGCGTGTGGTCGTGTCCTAACACTTGTAACCGCCCGCTTGGAAGGCGTGCGCGTCGCGCGCGTGGGCGTTGGGGAACATAAGCCGACTTGCCGCGTCGGACATGAATCGGCGGGCGTTGTCGGCTGATCGCTTGCCGAGCCGGAAGCTGGGCATCAGCTTCGTTTGCTGGTCGATGCACGTCCACACGTACACGTCGCCAACGTCGTGACGTTCCTGTTTCTCGTCCACAGTCAAGCGTGCCTGCTTGCGACCCACCCACGTCCATTGCTCATCAAATTGCAAGTGGGTCAATGTCAGGTTTTGCATTCGCGCGTCGAGAAACGACTGGCAAGCGTTGCCGAACAAAACCAGCAACCGGCAAATCGTGTCGCGGTGCAAGCCGGTGATTCGTTCAGTGGCACGAATCGAGTTACCTTCGGTCAACAGCCGCAAAGCCAGCTTGGCATCGTCAACGGACACCCGCATGCTACCAAGTGCCGTCGATGCGGCAAGACGTGGACAGAGAAAGCGACACCTAGCCTACTCACTGGAATTCTGGGCTTCGGCCTAGGTTTCTGTGAACCCGGTTTCGGTTAGCGCCGATGCCGGTTGTTTCGTTTCTCTCCACACCCTGATTATAACCACCAGCCGAATACTTGTCCACCCATAAATTACAAAGATTGACAAAATACTTGGGTGGACGTAAAGTACCGGCATGGCAAAGAAACAAGACAAACCGCGCGGCCGCGGACGACCGGCCACCGGACAGATGCCGAAACGCTATTTTCGCCTCGACGACGAAACGTGGGCGATGATCGTCGCTGCTGCCGAGTCCGGCGACGAAACGATTTCGGAATACATCCGCCGCGTGCTGGTCAAGGACGCGAGCCGCGTGGCTAGAAAAACCACCTAGCGGAGAGAAGGGGAATCGAGGTTCATGCGACCACAGGCAAATCCGGAACGTGTATTTTTTTCAGATTAGTCTTACAGTCCTCGTCGAGAAAATGCTGCAAGGCGATTCCCTCTAGACCTACAAGCCGTTTCCTAATCAGGCTATCAATAACCTGCTGCGAGGACATGTAATCGGTGAACGTAGAATAAGCTTCTAACTTGCCGGACTCATCGCATTTGTGTTCCAGATACCGAGCGATAAGAGATGCAGAATAAAGTGGACGGTAATCAGTGTGCAGCGTGCGGAATGGCTCTCTCTTAAGTATTGCGAGGCGGCTAACATGGTCGTGGCAATTGGAATAGCCTTTCGAGCGAAAAACGGCTTCAACGATCTGCACTGCTTTGTAAAAAGCAACCGTTGCAATCCACTCGGGGAATTGAGACGGCTTAGCCAGCAGATACATTAGAACGTCGTGGTTTCGATTTGCCAGTCTTACGTGGTCCCTTGCTTCCGACATGAGGAGATACCAAGAAATTAACGCGGGGATCAAGAAAACCGCTCATGGCATCGTCGGATACTGGCGGGAGAGCCATGACGTTTATGTCAATCAGATCCAAATCTACGTCATTGGCGATAGTTTGGTCAAGTGCCGATAGAGCATCTTCAAATTCATCGTCGTACCGGCATTCCGAGCGAACAACGATAAATGCAAAGCTGCCATCACGGAGAGTAATGTAACCCTTGCTTATTTTGTCTTGATTTTCTTCGATCCATCGAACGAGAGTAGCCACCAGGAGATTGAATTGAGACTCGAACTGCTCTCGCTTGCTAGATTGCTGGAGCACCTCTACAGCAGTCCGCATTTTTATGGTAAACCGGTCTTTGTCTTGTGGCGTAACCGTCACCTGCGAAAGATCATCATCCCAAACAAGCTGAATGGTTTTTTGTGACGGCAATGTTGTATCATTCATGGTATTTAACCAATGGCGCACAAAGTCGGCCGCGCGCGTTTGGCGCTGCGGCCGGTAGTTTGTATCCCCGCGTCCATCATATGCCTCCCCGGATGACATCCGTTCGCATCCTTGCTCATCGGTTCGGCTTGTGCCATTACTTAACCTCAGTCCAACATTATGAGCATTGACACCGTAACGTCAAGTAAGGTTAGCCCTTGCGTCAAGTGCCACACTTCAATTCTTGTCACAACTCTTGACTCGTCAATGCCTTGCGCTTGATAAAAATCTACGAAGATTTGTGAGCTATCCACCCACAATGGGGTTGACAGCGTGCTGAATCGGTCGTAGTCAAGTCGGCGACGCTCACCGGCCACGTACGGTCGCGGCTCCACGGTTTTTCCACACAGTGTTAGGACACTACCCAGCGTGTGGTCGTGGGTGACTTTCACTGTCGCCCGGTCTCTCCGACACCGGGATTGCGAGTCTCGGATCGGAGAGACTCGCCGACGTGAATTACACACTTCCCCGTGTCAACGGTCATTCGCTGCCGGCAGCAGGTACACTGCGTACGAATGGTGCTCATCGTCCAGGCTCGGATAAAGTCGCCGTAAACTCAGCGGCCGCGTCGTTGTTGTGCGATCGACAATGATGTAGCGGGCACCGTACTTTTGGCCGAGCACGATAAGCTGCTGGTCGCTGTGAGCGGTCAGATCCCTTTCCGCGGAATCGGCGGGATGCACTTCTTGAAATCGCTGCCACCACTGGACCAGCGCGGCGGCGTCTTGCGGCACGTCCTTCCACGTGGCGACTTCGCTGCGGCCCGCGTACCACTTAAAAGTCTGCTGCATGCGCGGCGTTAAGAAGCGGGCATCGGGCTGCGTGTTCTCCTGCACCCAGTGGCACACACGCCGCCAGTCTTCGTATACCTCACGCGCTCGTTGCGGGTCGCCGGGTATATTGGGCAGTGCTTGTTGATCCGCGCGCGGACGAAAGTCCAGTCGCTGGCGGTAGAAGACCTCACACACGTTGCTGCCCGAAGCGAGTATCGCGGCGACTAAACACCACTGAGCCGCGGTCGGCCGCGACCTTTCTAGTTTGACAATTGCCCCGACGCCAGCCATCGCCGCGCCGGCTGGAACCATTGCGTCGCTCAGCCGAAACCAATAATACCGCAATAGCGCCGCCGCAAGCTCCGGCCGCTGAAGCGTCGCAAAGTCAATCAACACTCCGGCGTTGGCGATGATGAGAGCCCCGATCACGAAGCGCGATAGCCGCCGTTGTCGCTCGTCATCACGAATGAACCAGCACAAGCCGATCCAAACAGCGATCAACGCCACGTGCCGCAGAATGTACGCCGACACGACGTAGCGGTTCGGCGTGATGTATAGCAGCGGCAGCTTGTGCAGGACCAGATGATGTGACAAGCGCTTGAAGACGTAGATTTCGTTGGCCTGACGTACGATGTCTGGGTCGGTGCCCCAGGTGAGCGCCAGTCCCGGTATCAAGCCCGGCAGCGCGAGCAGCAGTCCGCCGCCGAGCGCCGGCAACATCGACACGAGCGCCGGCCGATCACGCCCGCTAACCAGCCACGCGATGCCCGCCGCCACCACCGACCAGCCGCCCACCAAAATATGAAACGATGATGCTGCCCCGAGCATCAGCCATGCCCGCCGCCAGCGGCCTCGCACGATCGCTTCCAAGGCCAGCAGCACCAGCACGAATGCGAACCCTTTGGCCTCGACGCCGCCCACGACCCATTCGCCGGCCATGTGCAGCCGCTGAATCAACAGTAGAAACAGAGTCGCGGATAGAAGCGACATCATCCGCCGCGGCACCAGCGTGAAACTCAGCCGCTGCCAGGCCCATGCCAACAAGCCCCACGTCAACACTCGCCCCACCCAAGCCACCGCCGGCAACGGAAGCACGAGCGTCAACCAGCCGAACGTCCAATTGAACACCAGATGCGCATCGGCCGAATCCAGAAAATGATCGCCGGGGCACCACTGCGGATTCCAATAATGTTTCGCCTTACCCAGATAATGCGCCTCGTTCACATCCGGCGGCGGCCAGCCCGCGAAGATAAAAAATACCAGCAAGATCAAAACCACTTCCGCCCACGCCCAGCGGCGGTCGGCCGCGGGCGGTTGCTGATCGTGTGTGTCCTTTGCTGATTTCACGGCTTCGACGTGCTGTGTTCTATGTGCGGGGAGACGAGTTCTCTTTGGAGTGCGGTGACTCGTCACCGCTTTAGGATCTTTGGACGATCTTTGGACTTCCGCGTACCCGACCAGTTTGCGTTCTGCAGAACAAGGTCGCGGTCGCGCCGTCCGCTCCGATTGAAGAAGATCCGAAATTCCCAAAGCGGTGACGAGTCACCGCACTCCGAAAGTTAAAGCTACCCACAGTTGCTGACTTGTACCAGACGCGTCGGCGGCGCGGTACACTTGTCCGCCGCCGCCGCGTGCACCTATATTCACAACATCGCCCGTCTATTGTCAACAAAGAAGAGACAACCATCGATGACGGATTCTCCAGGTAAAGTGCTGCGCGAACTGGTCGCGGACTCAACGATTCAAGTCCCGGGCGCGCCAAACGCGCTCGTGGGGCGGCTGATCGAGCGGATGGGCTTTGACGCGATGTATTTGTCCGGCGCGGCATTGTCGGCCGGCGTGCTGGGGATGCCGGACGTCGGGCTGTTCACGCTTTCGGAATTGGTGCAGCAAGCCAGGTACCTTACGCGCAGCGTCTCGCAGCCGGTGATCGTGGATGCGGACACGGGATTCGGCGAAGCGGTGAACGTCGAGCGAACCGTTATCGAACTGGAATCCGCCGGAGTCGCCGCGATTCAGTTGGAAGACCAGCAGTTGCCCAAACGCTGCGGCCATCTGTCGGGCAAGTCGATCGTCGAGCCCGACGTGATGTGCGCGAAACTGCGGGCCGCCGCTCACGCGCGCAGCGATGCGGACTTGGTCATCATCGCTCGCACCGATGCGCGGGGCGTTAACGGGTTGGACGACGCCATCGACCGCTCTCGCCGCTACTTGGACGCCGGCGCCGATTGGATCTTCCCCGAAGCGCTGGCCGACCGCGATGAATTCGCTCGCTTCGCCGCCGCGATCGAAGGGCCGCTGGTGGCCAACATGACCGAGTTCGGCAAGAGCCCGCTGCTGACGTTCGATGAGCTGGCCGAACTGGGTTATTCGGCCGTGCTGTATCCGGTCACCCTGCTGCGCGTCGCGATGAAAGCCATGGAAGCCGCACTGGCCATGCTCGGCGCCGACGGCACGCAGCGCGAACTGCTCGACCTGATGCAAACCCGCGAGGAGCTTTACGATTTGCTAGACTATCACGACTTTGAAGAACGCGATCGGCAGTACTTTGTCAGTGGTCAGTAGTCAGTGGTCCGTGGTGTCAGTGGTCGGTGGTCAGTAGTGCTTTGTCAAAATTCAATTTTGGGGTCGGCTGGTTACGTGGCGTAAGCTTCCAGCTTGCGTTCAATTGTGGAAACCGAGTTCGCAAGCAGGATGCTTACCCCACTTTCTGACTTCGATAAAACATTAGTCAGTGGCCAAATGGCAAAAGCTTTCTTTACTACTGACAACGGACAACTGACCACTGACAACCAAACTTTCGGAGCCAAACGATGAACGAGCAACCAGCAACCGAAATGCTTTACCGCCCCGGTTTGGAAGGCATCATTGCGGGCGAGACGGCGATCAGTTCGATCGAAGACGGGCTGCGATATCGGGGCTATTCAATTGAAGATTTGGCGAAGCATGCGTCGTTTGAAGAGACCGCGTATTTGATCCTGAATGGTGAGCTGCCATCGGCGGATCAATTGGCCGCGTTTCGCCAGCGGTTGGGCGAGGCGATGTCGGTTCCCAAAGAGATCATCAAGACGCTGAAGATCATTCCCGCGTCGGCGTCGCTGATGGACGTGATGCGCACGGGTGCCAGCCTGCTGGCGCACTTCGATCCCGACGCGGCGGACAACAGTCACGCGGCCAACGTCCGCAAGGCCGAGCGGCTGTTGGCGCAACTGCCCGTGATCATGGCCGCGCGGCAGCGGCAGTTGGACGGCCAGCGGCCGGTCGCGGCGGACCCGAAGCTGTC
>JBGTKH010000266.1:0-8580 GCA_041744735.1 Pirellulaceae bacterium
GCTCCCCGTGCACCGTTTCCTGATTTTCAGTGCAAATTCTGGTGCAAACCGGCGCAGGCGGCGCCGTAACTTGTTTTTCCGCGTCACTTACAATAGACTGCCCTTGCGTTCGCAATGCAGAGGTCGAGGGTTCGACTCCCTTCCGCTCCACTTCACGACGCCCGTTGTCAGCGATTGACGATGGGTGTCGTCGGCGAGTGCAAAATGTCCTGTCGGTCATGCGATCATCAACATCAGGAGAGCATTCATGTCGAAAAAGATAACGCGGCTTCCTCGGCGTCGATTTTTGAAGACCGCACTTGCGGCGGCGGGTGCCGCGGTGGTGGCGCCGACGATTATTCCCGGCTCAGCATTGGGCCTGAACGGCGCCGTCGCTCCCAGCGAGCGGATTGTGGTTGGCGGCATCGGCATTGGCAACCGGGGAACCTACGACCTCGGCTGTTTTCTAGAACAAGAGGACGTGCAGTTCGCGGCGGTTTGCGACGTGAAGGAGACGCGCCGCGTGGCGGTCAAGAAAATCGCCGACAACAAATACGGCAATCAGAACTGCGCCATGTATCGCGACTTTCGCGAACTGCTGGACCGCAGCGATATTGATGCGGTGCTGATTGCCACGGGACCAAACTGGCATGCGGCGGCCGCGATGACCGCCGCCAAAGCGGGCAAGGACATGTATTGCGAGAAGCCCGTCACGAAGAACATCTCGCAGAGTCTGATCCTGGCCGAAACGATGCGCCGCACCGGGCGCGTGTTTCAGGCCGGCACGCAGCGGCGAAACCTGCCGCACTTCGCGTTTGCCTGCGAGCTGGCCCGAACCGGGAAGCTTGGCAAACTCACGAAAGTCTTTGCTCACCCGATGGGAATGCAAGCCATGATGAGCGGCTGGCTGCCGGCCGAACCTGAACCGGATCAAGAGATCGTCGACTGGAATATGTATCTCGGGCCGGCGGCTTGGCGGCCGTTCAATCCGAAGCTGCTCGACGGGTTCAATTTCGAAAAGGGTGGCGGGCTGGTGGGCGGCGGCGTGTTGGAATGGGGTTCGCATTGCGTGGACCTTTGCCAATGGGCAGTCGGCGATTGTCCGCCGCCGGTCGAGTACAACGCGCCAAAGGACGGCCAGTTGGTCGCGCGGTATGACGACGGCACGGAGTTGATCTTCCGCGAGACGGGCTGGATTCCGCTGGGCTCGTGCCCCGTGCGGTTTGAAGGCGAGACGGGCTGGGTCGAAGCAGGTGACAGCGGAAAGCTGGTGCTAAGTTCGCCGGCCTTGCTTGCCGGCAGAACGGTCGCCGAAATCGGTGGCTATCCGGCGACGTTCCACGTTCGCGATTTCCTCGATTGTGTGAAGACGCGCAGCCAGCCAAAGGGCAATGCCGACGCGGCCTGTAACGCCCACATCGCCTGTCACGCCGCGAACATCGCGCTGCATCTGGGACGCCAGGTGAAATACGACAACACCACACACGAGTTCATCAACGACGAACAAGCCAATCGTCTGCGATCCGAGGCGCTGCGCGAACCGTGGCGGCTGTAAGATTGCCGGAGTCCGTAGTATAGGACTTACAAGACCTACTTGTCCCATGCGTCCCATTCATTTATGTCAAACAAACCGTCCTCTACTCTTAGGACCGATACCATGTCTATCAATCGAAGAATCACTCGCCCCGTCGTTTTTGTCGCAGTAATAATCGTAAGCGCCGCCGTGTCCGTTTGGGCGGCCGACGGTTCAAACACTTCGCCTGAGAAAGAAAAGGAACAGCTCGCGATCCTTCGCTCGGATGCGCCGCCGGCCGAGAAGGCGCTTGCCTGTAAGCGGCTGGCCATCGACGGTTCGAGTGCGGCGGTTCCCGACTTGGCGAAACTGTTGCCCGACGCGCAGTTGTCCTCGTGGGCGCGGATCGCGTTGGAAGCCATTCCGGGCTCGGAAGCGGACGAGGCGTTGCGGACGGCGGCTGAGTCGCTCGACGGAAAACTTCTGGTCGGCACGCTCAATTCGATCGGCGTCCGCCGGGACGCCAACGCCGTCGATATGTTGACGGCGCGTTTACAAGATACGGATGCCGAAGTCGCGTCGGCCGCGGCTGTGGCTCTGGGTCGCATCGGAAACGCCGACGCCACCAAATCGCTGCGAGCAGCGTTAGCGACCGCGCCAGTAGAAGCCCGTTCGGCGGTTGCCGAGGGCTGTGTGCTGTGTGCCGAGCGGTTGCATGCCAATCTCAAGTCGGCCGAAGCAGCGGAGATCTACGACGAGGTGCGTAAAGCGGATGTTCCCAAGCAGAGAATCATCGAAGCGACTCGTGGAGCGATTCTCGCCCGCGGCGAAGCGGGTGTCCCGCTCTTGCTCGAACAATTCCGGTCGCCGGACAAAGGGCTATTCCAACTGGCGCTGAGCACGGCCCGCGAGTTTCCGGGTGGCGAAGTTGACCAGGCGCTGGCGGCCGAGGTTGCTCGTGCGACGCCCGACCGCGCGGCGTTGATCATTCAAGCCATGGCCGACCGCCCGGAAACCGTCGACTTGGCCGCCGTGTTGCAAGCCGCCGGACAAGGCCCCAAACAAGTTCGCTTGTCCGCCATCGGCGCCTTGGGACGCGCGGGGGATGCTTCGTGTCTGCCCGCACTGTTGGAGATTGCGCTCGATCCCGACGTGGATCTGGCGCAGACGGCAAAGGGCGCGCTGGCTGGACTGCCGAGTGAGAAAGTGGACACACAAATCGTCACCCTGCTCGCCAATGCCAAAGGAAAAAGTTACCCGTTGTTGATCGAGTTGGTCGGACAGAGACGCATCGACGCCGTGCCGGATCTTCTGAAGGCATTGGACCATTCCGATAAAACGGTGCGCAGCGCCGCGCTGATTGCTCTCGGCGAGACGGTCGCGCTCAAGAATCTTTCCGTGCTGGTCTCGCAGGTCGTGGCCCCCAAACATCCCGAGGATGCAGCGGTGGCTCAACAGGCATTGAAGGCGGCAAGCGTCCGCATGCCGGATCGCGAGGCGTGTGCCGCTGAACTCGCAATGGCTCTGGATCGCTCGCCGGCGGCGACGAAAAGTTCGCTGTTGGAGATCCTCAGCGACGTGGGAGGGACCAAGGCCTTGCAGACACTTGCCGCGGCCGCCAAGAGTGCCGATCCCGAGCTTCAGGACACCGCCAGCCGTTTGCTCGGCAAGTGGAATAGCGTGGACGCCGCGCCGGTGCTGTTGGATTTGGCCAAGACCGCGCCGGCGGAAAAGTACCAGATCCGTGCGCTGCGAGGTTACATTGGCCTCGCGCGGAAGTTCGCCATGCCCGAACCACAGCGCGTCGAGATGTGCCAGCAGGCGCTGGACGCTTCCCGACAGCCCGCCGAGCAGATACTGGTGCTGGAGGTGCTCAAACTCTATCCGAGCAAAGAGGCGCTCACGCTGGCAGTTAAGGTCATGCAGGTGCCGGGGCTGAAGGAGGATGCGACGCAAGCCACGCTGGTCATCGCCCAGAAGCTCGGCAACAAGGTTGACGTCAGCGAGCAGCTCTCGAAGGCCGGACTCGAGCGCGTGAAGCTGGAAATCGTCAAAGCGGAGTACGGCGCCGGGTCAACTCAAAGGGACGTGACCGCGGTGCTCCGCAAGCAGGCTGGCGACTTGCCTCTGATCATGTTGGCGTCGGCCACTTACAACGCCAACTTCGGCGGCGACCCGGCGCCGGGAAGCGTGAAGCAATTGAAGATCGCGTACCGCATCAACGGCAAAGCCGGCGAGGCGTCCTTTGCTGAAGACGCCCTCATCATGCTTCCCATGCCGAAGTAGTCGCCGTGGTTAGTGGCAAGACGACGGCGCTGCTGGGCGGCTGCGGCAAGTCCACGCTGCTGCGCGGGATCGTCGGCCTGATCCAATCCGATGTCGCCTCGGTGAAATTCTCGCGCGGTGTCAACGCCGCGAAACGCCCGACAACTTTCGCCGCATGTTTGGAGCGACGCGTACCTGGCCGCTTTAGCTTTGTCGGGGAACATGGATTTGGTGACATTTGACAAAGGCTTCTCGCAGTACCAGCCCACAATCTGCTGCATTCTTCAGTGAGTCTATGAACAACGACCCCAACTTCGCCAGTGCTGGCACGAAAACGGGCGACATCGATGTTCGCCTGAGCTACAAGATCGTTGAATTGTTTTCGGAGGGGCTCTACGCGAGTCCGAACAAGGCGCTCGAGGAATTAGTCGCCAACTCCTTTGACGCGGGTGCGCAGCAGGTTGCCGTGTTTCTTCCGTCCGATTTCCATGAGCAAGGCGCGACCATTGCTGTTTTGGACGATGGAGAGGGAATGGACGCTGAAGGGCTCAAGCGACACTGGCTCATTGGCATCAGCAACAAACGCGACTTGTCCAAACTTCCCAAGGAGCGTCAGCAAATCGGAAAGTTCGGCATCGGCAAGTTAGCAACATACGTGCTCGCAAGCCGCTTGACGCACATCAGTAAGAAAGGCGGGAAGTTCTATTCCACGTCGATGGACTACGGTAGGATCGACAAGAGAGTAGACGAAGGGGTCGAGCCGAAGACGCCGATCAGAATTGCACTAAAAGAATTGACGGCCTCCGAAGCGCAAGAGGCTCTTGCGAACTGGACGGGAACGACCGCTTTTGCCGCATGTGGGATCAAGCTGTTTGGTAAGGGCGCGGCTGCTTCCTGGACTTTTGCGATCCTGTCGGACCTTAAACAGAAGGTGTTTGAGATCAAACCGGGCGTGCTTCGATGGGTTCTGTGTACCGCCTTGCCACTGCGAGACGACTTCGCGATTTTCCTAAACGGTGAGAAGCTCAAGTCTCCCAAAGCGGAGAAGGGTAGAATTGATCGCTGGATTCTGGGCAAGGATATCACGGTGCTTGCGAAGCCCGCTCCTGATGACGTTGAGACGAGCGAGGACAAAAACAAACCAGTTAAGTCACCATCACGGTTCGGCTTGACCAATCCGGACCTTGGTCGGATTACTGGATACGCCGAGGCCTACAAAGATCTGCTTACCGGCAAGTCGGACGATTTTGGACGAAGCCACGGCTTTTTCGTCTACGTCTTCGGTCGCCTCATCAACGTGGTTGATGGCCATTTTGGAATTAAACCCGATGAACTGAGGCACGGCACGTTTGGCCGTGTTCGCGTGGTCGTTCACATGGATGGCCTAGACGCTTTCCTTCAGTCGGATCGCGAAAGAATCCGTGAGGGGCCGGTCCTCACAGATGCGCAAAACTTTCTGCGCGCGATTTTCAACTTCGTGCGGTCGGCGATTGAGAAGCACGACGCCGAGGAGGACCCTGGAGTTCAACTCGCACGAAAGCTTGCGAGTAGCCCCGCGAGCGTAGCTCGTCGCCCGATCATCGAAATGGCAAAGGCGGCGCTTGAAGGCAAGATCACATCGCGGTACATCGCCCTGCCGCCAGCGCTCACGAAGGCCGAGCGGGAAAGGACCGTGGCTGCGCTGGAAAAGCGAGCCGAAACGCCGGAGCAGTTTGTAAGTGGAATCGAGTTCGTTTATGACGCGACCTCGGATGACGGGCTCGCCGTGTATGATGCAGTCACAGGCCGATTGCGAGTCAACGGTCTCCATCCGTTTGTCGGGGCGTTCTTCGACGAGTTCACAGGCAAGGCGAGCGGGCTTCCGCTCGAGGTGTTTGCTATGGCGGAGGTGCTGTTGGAGTCCCATCTGTATCAAGCGGGCCTGAAACAACATCCGATCGATGCGGTCATGCGCGTCCGCGACCAATTGCTCCGACATGTCGCGCACGAGTCCGGTCGTCGAACTGCTTTGACAGTGGCAAACGCGCTAAGGAACGCACGCAACGACGAGGACAAGCTGGAGATTGAAGTCGTCGAGGCGTTTCGGAGTCTCGGATTCGACGCAACGAGGGTTGGGAAGTCGGGGAAGCCTGATGGAGTTGCGAAGGCGCCTCTCAGTCCCGACAGCGAAGGCAAACTCCGTCGGTACGCGGTGACACTGGAAGCAAAAAGCAAAAAGAAGGAAGGGGCCAAACTCAAGACGAAAGCTTTGGGAGTGTCGACAATTGCGAGACAGCGCGACGAGGCGAATTGCGAGCACGCGCTCGTCGTTGCCCCGGCGTTTGATCACACGCCTGGTAAGGACAGTGCGCTGGCTAAAGAGATAAAGGCGGATCGAGAAAACTCCGCCGCCAAGGGCGAATTTCGGACGATCACCGCGATTCATGTCGACGATCTCGCTCGACTTGTCCAGCTACGGCCCGTCAAACGATTGGGGCTTGCGAGGCTGCGAGAAATGTTTCAGGAATGCAGTCTTCCTCAACAGTGCAAAGCGTGGGTTGACAAAATCGAGAATGAATCAATCGTACAGCCTCCCTACGCTAGAATCATCAATGCAATTCATGACTTGCAGACCGAATCACGGAACGAACCAGTCGGTTACGGAGAGCTTCGAAATGAGTTGAAACACGCAAAGCCCCCTATCACGTACGCGAGTGTCGAAGAACTTGCCGAGTTGTGCAGGGGGATGGCCCAAATGGCGCCTGGATCGATCATGGCCGACGACCTAACCGTTGAACTCGACCAAAGTCCGGCGAATGTCATCGCAGCGATCGTGTCAGCAACTAAGGAGCACCTTGCCGATAAGAAGTGAAGTTCATCGCATCGTGTTCCCAAGATTCCGTGAGAGGTTATCGCTAGCATGCTCAAGTCGCACACGAAGTCCATTCTAGAAACGCTCGGGCGAGGTCCGATTCATCCGTTTCCCGCGCGCATGGCGCCTGGTATAGCGCTTGAGGCTTTAGGTGATGGCAAGGTACCGCTCCGAGTGCTAGACCCGATGGCGGGCTCGGGCACCGTGCTTGCCGTGGCACGTGCCAATGGGCATCGCGCCATCGGAGTTGATCTGGACCCGCTTGCGGTGCTTTTGGCCGGCGTGTGGACACGGACGATTGACGCCGAGAGTGCGAATGCAAAGGCGAGCGAGGTGCTCGCCCGCGCCAAATCGGCGTTTGGGTCATTGTCCACAGGATCTGCATACCCGCCAAAAAGCGATAACGAGACCCGTAAGTTCATCCGGTATTGGTTCGACGACTACGCGCGACGTCAATTGGCCTCTTTGTCAAGTGCTATCGGCCGCGTGCGCGACGACGCGACGCGCGACGTACTGTGGTGTGGATTTTCGCGGCTAATAATCACCAAAAGCGCGGGGGCATCGCTTGCAATGGATCTGTCACACAGCCGGCCCCACAAGAAATTCACGAACGCACCGATCAAGCCATTCAACCGATTCATTTCTGCCATAGAAACGGTGGTGTCAAATTGTCCGCAAAGCGGTAGCAATTCCCTAGGCCCACCAGCGATCGTCAAGCAGGGTGATGCCCGAAAGTTGGACGTTGAAGATAGCTCGGTCGATCTCGTGCTCACTTCTCCGCCTTACCTGAACGCAATCGACTACATGCGGTGCAGTAAATTTACGCTCGTGTGGATGGGCTACAATGTCGGCGAGCTTCGTAAAATTCGCGGCGAAAGTGTGGGCGCGGAAGTATCATCCCAAAAGGCGATGGAAGCCGAATGGGTAAGGGTGCTTATCAAACAGCTTGGACTCAAGCCAAAACTAAGCGACCACGACCATGCGATCTTAGCCCGATATGTCTGGGATATGGGCCATGCACTCACAGAAGTCTCGCGAGTGCTAAAGACGGGCGGCCGCGCCGTCTATGTGGTCGGCGATTCGACAGTCCGTGGAACGTTCATCCGCAACTCAGCGATTGTTGTCGCCGTCGCACAGGAGCACGGACTGACTCTCCAGTCCAGGCACTCGCGTGCGTTACCTGCCAATAGGCGATACTTGCCGCCGCCGAAGCGCGGCGTGGCGAGCACATCGATCGATGCGAGGATGCGGCGCGAGGTCGTCTTGGAGTTCAAAAAACCAGCAGCGTAAAGAGAAACTGGCTGTTGCTCTAGATGTGCGCGATTGGATTTGCGGTGGAGTTGACGGCCGTCTGCGGCGAATTACCGTGACACGAGGAGCAGGATTCGAATGAACCGCGAAGAACTGACCCGCCGGATCGCTCAGGGACCTGTTCGGATTCGCCTGAATAATGGCGAAACTGTGGACATTCCCAGTGCAGAAATGGCGACGGTTAGCGACATCTCCGCGGCGGTGCTGGTTCGTGGCGAAGATGGGCGGCTGCGTCATCGGCATCTGGCTTTGGTCTGTATTTGCAGTGTCGAAGAGTTGAGCGAGGCACCCGACGCGTAGCAAGGAACGCCGTCTGGAGGTTGTTTACCAATCGCTCGTCCGCCAAGGCGATTGGGAAATAGCAATCGCGCAGTTCGGGTAGTGATACCATTTGTAGGTTGGACGCCTTCGTCCGACAAAGAATCCGCGTGAAATATCGGACGGACGAAGGCGTCCATCCTACGAATGCATCAAGTGGTATCACTACCTCAATTCGCGCGCGGCTGACTTGTCCTTTTTAAAGCGACAAATTGGCGAGATATTATCCTTTTAGGAAGGACAACTGCGGGACCGGAAGGTTAGGTAGTGTCCCAACATTGTGTTGCTGCGCGGTTTTGGGTGGCTGGGGCTGGGTCCGCGAAGCCCCAGCTTGCGACGCACT
>JBGTKH010000267.1:0-3706 GCA_041744735.1 Pirellulaceae bacterium
ATGTAAAACTGTTTGGTCAGCTCGCGGCCCACTTTGTCCGATTCGCGCAACAAGCTGACGAGATGGCACTCGCTGTCGGCCGGCACTACGCGCTCGGCGGCCAGCAAGAACACGAACCGTCGCAGCGCCGCTTCGTCATCAGCCAGCCGCTCGGTGTCGAACCGCTCGTAGGTGTGCTGGTCCGAGCCTTTGTGGTAAAGCCGCGTCTGGCGAATCAACGTGACGATGATCCAGTCGCAAGGCAGATTGATTGCGTAGCGGTAACCTTGGTCCACCGCCGACATCCGCCGGCCCGCGAACGGCCGGTCCAGCGGGTCCTTGGGGCCTTTGCCTTCGACGGCGACGACAAATTATGGAGAGCCGTTGAACCGGCCCAACACGGCGTCGGCGAATTTGCCGTCCACTTCGACGTGGCGTTCGCGCGACAGCGTGTACCGATCGACGCCCTCGGCCGGACCGCTGTAGCCCAGCAGGCCGTTAAAGAACACAGTCAGAAAGTCGGGCAGGATTTCCTGTTCCTTAAGACTGTCGATGCGCGACGAGGACAATAGCTCAGCCCACTGCGCCAACGTCGGCCGGTACGTCGCGACGTGGGCCGGCAACTGGAACGCCGCCACGTGCGAGCGCAGCACATCGGGCCGAAACAGCGGCTTGGCTTCTACTGGCACGACTCATCCCCTGTGAACCGGTCGTCGAGGCAATCGAGTATCCCGATGATACACCAGTTTGACCAGTCGACACCATCAGTCCGAAAATGATCGATAGGCACAGCGGCTCCCACATCGGGTCGCTCAGCATCAGCGGGATCAGGCCGATGATCGTCGTCAGGCTGGTGCTGATGATTGGACGCAGGCGGTCGGCGCCTCCGCGGGCCGCGGCCAGTTTGATCGTGAGGCCCTTGCGCAGGTGTTCGTTCATCGTTTCCACCATCACGATGGCGTCGTTCACGACGATCCCAATCAGCGAGACGATGCATCGCGGTGAACGAGAAGGGCATGCCGAGCAGATAGAAACCGGTGAACGTGCCGATCATGGCCATCGGAATAGTCAGCACGATGATGAAGGGCTGGCTGAACGAGCGGAACAGGCGAACTTGCCGATCTCTTGATCAATGGTCTGCGGATCGGCGCCCGGCCCGAACGTCGATACGGCGGCCTGCGGAGTCTCCAGGTCAAGCAGCGACTCCTTGACCAGCGAGTCGTAGGCAATGAAACCCGCCGCCACGATCAACACCAGCACAACATCTCAAACGTCGGTTGCAAAATGAAGAACAGTGCCCAGGCCGACGCTTTACTTTCGTCCGGCCGGTCGTGTTCTTGCTCGGTGGATAGATGTTGGCTGC
The DNA here is from genome assembly GCA_041744735.1 of Pirellulaceae bacterium. Lineage (GTDB taxonomy): Bacteria > Planctomycetota > Planctomycetia > Pirellulales > Pirellulaceae > JBGTKH01. The sequence goes on from JBGTKH010000267.1 coordinate 1,343, forward strand.
TCACAGCGGCTGGATTTATTCTCCGGCGAAATGGAGATTCCCGATGACTTCGACAACTGGCCTGACCAAGAGGCCCGGGCTCTTGTTATCATCTTTGCGTGACGTTGGCGTGCTCATTGATGGGCAAGCCGAGGTTGTCGCGCACGTCCACCGCGCCGGGCACTTGCTGCAAAGCGACCTGCACTTGCTTGGAAATCTCTCGCAGTACTTGCATCTCATTGCCGATGATTTCGAATTGCACCAGATCGCCCGCTTCGGGTTTGCCAGTTTCGGCAGCCAAGACAACCGTCCCGCCCGGAAAATGCTCGTCCACGACCGCGGCGATCTCGTCGCGCAGCGTATCGACGTAATCGTAGGCCGCGAGTTCACGCTGGTCGCGCGGCTTGAAGACGCGGAATCGATAATCAAGGCGCAGGGACTGCCGGTGTCGGCTAACAACTCGCACTGCCGTGTCGCACCGTCCGCAGCGACCAGTGTCACCCACACCCATGGCCGAGACGGCGAGCCCTTGTAGCCGTTTCGCTGCTCACGCATGGCGACTTCGTTCGGATGGATCAAATAAGATGACTGCCGACTCGGGATATTCGACACCCGCTTGAACGACCAGCATATCCTTGGGGCTCTGTCCCAAAGCTGCGAGTTTGCGTACCAACTCGCGATGACTTTCCGCGTCCGCGATACACTCGCCCGACTGAATCGCCACGAATCGACCCGACGGATACCGCTTGTCGATTTCGCCCTTGAGCGATTCGTAGTCGCCGTTTTTGGAAGCAGGATAATTAGTCATGACAGTGCCTTTATGCAGTCAACTTGCAGCATGCTAATTCTAGAACGAAACATCGATCGAAGCAATTCAGCGTTTCGTAAGCGCATCTTGAAATCCTCTTCTCGCACGGATATCATTTCGTCCATCGAGTGGCCGACAATTCGGTGCCGGCGGAGCCTTGAGCTTGGTACAATGCATTGCGTGCCACACGCTCAAGACCGAGGAGGACTCGAATGCAAACGCTCAGCGAACGACGGCCAAAGGCAAGCACGGACATGGGACGGTTCTCGGTCGAGATCGAACTGGCCAACAACGAGGACGTGGTGCTGGCGCGGGCCGGGCGGATCAAGCCGGAACAAGTCCGCCGCGTGAAACTGCCCGGCGTCGTCGATTCCGGTGCGACACGCCTCGTACTGCCCAAGCAAGTCGTCGAGCAACTCGGCCTGCCGCTCGGTGAAAAAGTGAAAGTCCTGTACGCCGACAAGCGGAGCGGCTTGCGGCACAAAGTCTCGAACGTGTGGCTGAAGATGCTCAACCGCGACGGCGTCTTCGATGCCCTGGTCGAACCGAAACGAGATACCGCACTGGTCGGAGCGATCGTCTTGGAAACCTTGGACTACGTGGTGGATTGCATCGCACAAAAGGTCGCGCCTCGCGATCCGAAATACATCGTCAGTGAAATTGAATAGCGTCGGCCGGTTTGCGTCTCGGTCACCGCCGCCGGCCCTCTGACTCCCGGAGGGACCTACGGATTCTGTTCGCCATGCTGGATCCCATTACCACGCCGCTGCTGCTGCTTGTCTTGGGCAAGCTCGGAGAAGAACTTCTCACCGATGCCTGCAAGGACTTCTTAAAGGACAAACTCAAGACCTTGTTCGGTTGGTTCGGCAAGCTCGGCGGCAGAAGCGATCTGGAATTGGCCTATGAAGCGGCTCTGAAGGACGCCTTTACCGTCTGCCTCGAAATGCTGCTCAAGAACATCGCTGCTTGCGGCTACGCGAACGAGGAACTCAAGCCGTTCGCCGACTCGCTCAAGAAGTTCATTCGCGATCCGGGCGTCGCCGCCACGTTGCTCGAAGCGGTCAAGAACCCGCTCGACGCGACGCTGCCATCGCCGGAGATTCTCGCAGAGCGTTGGTAATCGCCCGGCGCCCTGTGGACCGGGACCGCGCTGGCTTTCCGCCGGCAGGCGACCAAACAGGCTTTCATCAACCAGCCGCTCCGCGACGTGCTGAATGCCGAGAATCTGGATTCCATCCGCCAATTGCTCCAGCGCGACGGCGGCGTACGGCCCGAGGTCCGGGAGGAGAAGTACGCCGTGCGGATGCGAACGAAATACGCGCCGGTCGATCTCGCCAACCTGATGCCGTCGTATGCCGAGAATCCCGGTCAGCTCGTGATCCGCGACGTCTTCGCGCCGCAGCAAGTAAAAGAGAACCCGCCGCCGGCAGATTTGCGGTGAATTCCTTGCTGGATACCACCGTACCCACCCGGCGTCTCCAGGTCGCCAAGTGGGCTTCTTCGTCGAACCGTGCGAGAAGGCCAGGTTTCGCGGAGTCAGGTAGCGGTGTCTGCAGTATACATACAGCAGACACCGC
>JBGTKH010000268.1:0-17501 GCA_041744735.1 Pirellulaceae bacterium
CAATGCGCCGACGAACCCACAGCAGACTGAAGCCCAGCAGCACCGACGCCAACAGCGGAAACCATCCGGCGACCAGCGTGGCCGCGGTCATCGCGCCGGCCACGATCCACACGCTGCGCGTCAGATGGTCGGCAAACAACGCCGCCAAATGCTGCCGCTCGGCGAGCGACGCCGAAGTTGGCTCGCCACAATTTGGACACGGATTGCCGAGAAACACTCGCCCGTCAAAAAGCGGTTCGGCGCACCGCCGGCACCGCCCGGTCAACAGCAACGCCAGTTCGTGATCGATGGTCCGGGTCTCTGCCGGGTCAGTAGCCGCCTTCGAAATTGCCGCCGCGTCGCTCATCAACCTGCCATCGGATGTGGGACGGATTGCATTGGATGTGGGACGGACTGCCAATCCGTCCCTCCGATCGATCGTCGCATTTAAAAGCAACCGCAATGATATCGCGCATTACACCGCCGTGCACGTCGGACTGCCAGTAGGCGTACTGGTGGCAATGCGTTCGCCCGCATTGACCGCACCACCGCGGTCGCGCAACATGGTGGCATGTCTGAACGTCAGCCCGCGGAACACGACAGCGATTACGACGGTGCCTGGAAAGAGGCCCTGCGCAGCCACTTGCCGGAATTTGTGCAGAAGTATTTTCCCGCCTGATCGATTGGATGATGCATTTGCGGACAGATTTGAGCGAACGGTTCCGAGTAGACTTGGACAAGTTAGAGGAGCAGTTAGTCATGCCGTACGTCACATCTGTCGAGCGTTTGGCGAAAGCGGAAGGAAAAGCGGAAGGAAAGGCCGGTGTGATTCTAGCGGTGCTGCATCGCGAGTGCGGCTCATTGCCTGCGGAAATGCAGAACCGGATTGGGAAGCTGACGTTAGACGAACTTGACCATTTACAGCAACGGATGTTCGACTTTCACCGAGTCGCAGACGTCCAGGCGTGGCTCGACGGACTCGGCAACGGCAAAACGGGGTGATCGCGCCGGCCACGGGCAAAACTTTTTTTGCGGTCCAAATAAATTCTCTGGCATAAGCGTCTATCAATATGTTAAAACGTGTGCTGAGAGCGCGGCTTGTGTGCCGCCGGATTGCTCCCGAAGGATTGCAGGAGTACTGCTATGTCGCACCGCGCATTGTTCTACGCCTTCTGCGTCTGCGTTGTGTTCGCTTCACTTTCAGCCGCGGCTGAGCCTGATCCCAAGGGGATCGAATTCTTCGAGAAAAACATCCGGCCGGTGCTGGCCAAGAACTGCTTCAAGTGCCATTCGGCCGAAGCCAAATCGCCCAAAGGTGGTTTGTTGTTGGACACGCTGGCCGGGATGCGGCAAGGCGGCGAGTCGGGTCCGGCGGTTGTGCCCGGCAGCGTTGAAGACAGTTTGTTGATCAGCGCCCTGCGGCACAACGATTTCAAAATGCCGCCTTCGGGAAAATTGCCCGATAACGTGATCGCGGACTTTGTGAAGTGGATCGAGATGGGAGCCCCCGATCCGCGCGGTGGCGATCTCGCCGATGTTCAGCCGCGCAAGGTGGACATTGCCAAGGGACGAGAATTCTGGTCGTTCCAGCCGCCGCAGCAAGTGCCGGCTCCGCAAGTCATTGACAAGTCGTGGCCGCGCGATGATATCGACCGCTTTGTTTTGGCCAAGGTTGAAGCGCAGGGCCTCAAACCGGTGCGCGACGCCGACCGTGTGGCGTTGATCCGCCGAGTTTACTTTGACTTAATCGGCTTGCCTCCGTCTCCCGCCGAGGTAGACGCTTTCTTGTCCGACAACTCGCCCAAAGCGTTGGAGTCGCTGATCGATCGCTTGCTCGACTCGCCTCAGTTCGGCGAACGTTGGGGGCGGCACTGGTTGGACGTGGCTCGCTTTGCCGAATCGAACGGCAATGCAGACAACACGCCGTTCCCTCAAGCTTGGCGGTACCGCGACTACGTGATTGCGTCGTTCAACAACGACAAACCATATGACCGTTTCCTGATGGAGCAACTCGCGGGCGATCTGCTTCCGGCCGACGACGGTGCACCGCGGAACGAGCAACTGATCGCGACCGGTTTTCTTGCCTTAGGTTCCAAGCCACGGGCGCAGAATAATCCTGATTTTCAAATGGACGTGGTTGCCGAACAGATCGAGGTCACGACGACGTCGATGCTGGCTTTGACCGTGATGTGCGCCCGCTGCCACGATCACAAGTTCGATCCGATTCCAACCAGCGAATACTACAGCCTCGCCGGCATCTTCACCAGCACGCGAACCTTGTTCGGTGGTGGCGGCGGCAAGAACGTCAATGCCAGCGGCTTGATTGCACTTAGCGCGGAAGACTCCCAGGCCGACCAGCAAACGAAACGCATCGATGAGCTAACGCGCCGCAAGCGCGAGATCGACGCGGAGTTGGCTCAGCTCAGTCCGCCCGCCAAATCCGCCGCATCCGCGGGCAATGCGGATCAGGTCAAACGACTGCAGAGCCAAATCGCCAAGTTAACCGCCGCGACGAAGAAGGCGAAAAACGCGAATCGGAAGCAACAACTCGACGCGCTGAAAGCCCAGTTGGCAAAACTGCAATCTGCCGCGAATCCGTCCGCAGACCACAGTAAGCCCATCGAGGGCGACGCGAAGGCCATCGAGTCGAATGTTGCATTGCTACGATCGGAATTGGCGAAAGTCGATTCGGAACTGAGTTCTCTCGGGCGAACCGCGATGGCGTCGCAAGGCCAAGCGATGGGAGTTGCCGAAGGAACGCCCGGCGATTGTCAAATCTGCATTGCCGGCGAGTCGCAAAACCGCGGCGATCGCGTGCCGCGCGGCGTCGTGAGCGTGGCCACTATCGGCGAACCGCTCGCCTTCGACGCCAGACAAAGCGGCCGACTCGAACTGGCTCAGTGGATTGCCCGTCGCGACAACCCGCTCACAGCCCGCGTGATGGTCAACCGCATTTGGCAGTATTTGTTCGGACGCGGGCTGGTGCCTTCGGTCGACAACTTCGGCGCACTGGGAGAGAAACCCTCGCATCCGGAACTCCTCGATCATCTCGCCTTGCGATTTGTCGCTGAAGGTTGGTCTGTCAAGCAGATGATTCGCACGATCATGCTCACGCGCACTTACGGGCTGAGCAGCGATCACGACGTGGTCAATTACGGCCGCGACCCGGACAACGTATGGCTGTGGCGCATGAATCCGCGGCGGCTGGATGCCGAATCATTCCGCGATGCGATTTTGGCGGTCACCGGCGAGTTGGATTTAAATCCGCCCGGTCCATCGCGGCTTCCCCAGTACAGCAAGAACCAAGTACCCATCGTCAGCGACGCCGGCAAACAGCGCAGCGTCTATCTGCCGATCATTCGCAACAGCGTTCCCGAAGCGCTGGGCCTGTTCGACTTCGCCGACCCTAGCATCGTCGTCGGGCACCGCGACACAACGACCGTGCCCGCGCAGTCGCTGTATTTGATGAACAGCCCGTTCATCGTCGATCAATCGCGAGCACTCGCGCTGCGGCTGCTCGGCGAAGGCAACATGGACGACCATGCGCTAGTCGATTTGGCCTATCGGCTGTCGCTCGTGCGCGATCCATCGGACCAGCAACGTCAGCGAGCCGTGGATTTCATCGCACGACTTGATGAAGGGCTTAAATCGACACAAGCAAGCGAAGATCAACGCCGGTTGGCCGCGTGGTCAGGCTTTTGCCAATCGCTGTTGGCCTCGGCCGAGTTTCGATATTTGGATTAGCTGATTCCATCGTACACATTCCAAAGTCCAATTCACGGAGATCAACCATGACCGGTCAACGCTTCCCCTTCATGTCGCGTCGCGAGATGCTCAAGACGGTTTCGGGTGGCTTTGGTTACCTGGCGCTGGCCGGGTTGTGTGCGGAGGCTTCGGCGGATTACCAGAATCCGTTGGCCCCCAAGGCTCCACACTTTACGCCGCAGGCCAAGCGCGTGATTTACATTTGCATGCGAGGCGGCCCGTCGCACGTCGATACGTTCGATTACAAGCCGGCGTTGGCCAAGGACGACGGCAAGACTGTGCCCGAGGCAGGCCGCGACGATCGCAACCGCGGCAACCTGCTCCGCTCGCCCTGGAAATTCAACCAGCACGGCCAGAGCGGCCAGTGGATTTCCGAAGTTTACCCGCACGTCGCGCAGCATGCCGACGACATGTGCATCATCAACAGTCTGTGGACCGACGTGCCGAACCATCCGCAGTCGTTTTTGATGATGCACACGGGCGAGTTCCGTTTCGCGCGGCCCAGCGTCGGTTCGTGGGTGCTGTACGGTCTGGGATCGGAGAACTCGAATCTGCCCGGCTTCATCACCATCAGCCCGCCGGTGAATCTGGGCGGAGCGCAGAATTACTCCAGCGGTTTCCTGCCGGCGATTTATCAAGGGACCAGCATCGGCCGTGAAGGTGGCAGCGTCGCCTCGGCGGCCATCGGCAACATTCAACCCAAGCACCTGTCGCCCGAGTTACAGCGCGAGCAGCTTGACATGATCCAATCGCTGAACCGCGATTTGCTGGACCGCAAAGAGGTGAACATCGAGTTGGAAGGCATCATTCAGTCGTACGAGTTGGCTTTCCGCATGCAGAGTGCGCTGCCCGAGGTGCTGGACTTGAGCAAGGAATCGGCCTCGACGCTGCAAATGTACGGCATCAACGGCAGCGGGCCGCGCGCTGCCGCAGGCGGGAAAAAGGAAGGCGGCGGTGGTGGTGGCACGGACAACTTCGGCCGTCAGTGTCTGATGGCCCGGCGGCTGGCCGAAGCCGGCGTGCGGTACATCGAGATCTGCCACTCGAACTGGGACCATCACAACGGATTGAAAGAGCGCTTGGGCGGCAACGCACTGCAAACCGATCAACCGATTGGTGCGCTGCTGACCGATCTGAAACAGCGCGGCTTGCTGAAGGACACGCTGGTAATGTGGGGCGGCGAGTTCGGCCGCACGCCAGCGGGACAGGGTACCAACGGCCGCAACCACAACTCGGCCGGCTTCTCGATGTGGCTGGCCGGCGGCGGCGTGAAAGGCGGTCTGCGCTACGGGGCCACCGACGAATACGGCAAAGCCGCCGTCGCGAACAAGATGCACCCGCATGACCTGCACGCCACGATCCTGCATCTGCTGGGATTGGACCACGAGCAGCTTTCCTACTACTACGGCGGTCGCGAATACAAACTGACGGGCGTCGGCGGCGCGCGCGTGGTGGAAGGTATCGTCGCCTAACAAGCGCGGCGGCACTCCATTTTCAACGTAGCCGAACTCGTGAGAGTTCGGACGCGAGCGGCACGAAGTCTCACGACTTCGGCTACGGTTCGTCCACGCCACGACGTTCTCTTGCTATTTTGGCTGAGCCGTTTTCCAGGCTTGCCATTTGGCCAGAGCCTTATCGCGCTGAGCGGCTGCGGGAAATCCGAAAGTGTAGATGTGGTACAGCGTCGTGGGATTCTCCATAAGCAAGTCGAAGCCGTACTGTTTGTGACTCTGCCCAGTCAATCGCACCAGCATGGCCAGCACGATGTCGCGAATCTCGATCTTGATCAGATCCTTGAACTTGGGATTGTGCCAAGTGTGGCAAACCGTCGAGTTGCTCAAATGTTTTTCCAATAGCGGCACGTCGTCCTTACTGCCGAAGCGGCCGACGGCGATGGCGGCATATGGCAGCGAATTGGACGGCGGACTGTTCTGCATGAGCAGATGTCGGCCCGCATTTAGGCTGGCGTCCTTTAAGTCGTAATTCAACGACAAGAGCAATCCGTAGTACGCTGTCGATGTGTCTGCTGCCCGTACGACCCACGATTCGAGCAGCTTGGTCATCATCCCGGAACGAGGCCCGGTGGTGATGGCTTGTTTCGCAATCGGCTGACTGAGCAAGGAATACATTTGACTGACCACCATCGCGCTGTTCTGCGAACGCTGCATGGTTGCGGCCATGAACAATAAAGTCGCCAAACTGCCGGGCGTGACATGCTGCTGCTGGAATCCTGCGATGCCGATGCCTTGCAGGGTTTGAATGCGGCTAGTTAGTAACTCGTAGCTGCGCGGGTCGTTCGCCTCGCACGCTTCCAACAGCGCCGATTCGGCTTTCAGCATCTCCACAAACAACTCGCGGGCGCCGCGGGCGCTGCCCACTTCCTTTTGAAACAGTTGCCAGCCCGGCAAATCGTGCTCTAGCTTCCCCTCCACGTCCGCCACAAACGCCGCCATCCGCAACTCGAACTCCTGCTGCATGACCAACACCAGCAGTTGATGGGCCCGCAGCCGAATTTCCAAATCGGGATTCTTCAACGCCTGTAACAACGCAGGCTTCGCGGCCAGCCCTTCCTTGAGCAACAATTTGGACGCGGCATCGCGGACTGCAAACGACGAATCGCCCAATTTTTGAATTAACGCACTGTGTTCCGCGGGAAGAGTAGTTGCCGGACTTGTTTCGTCGGCGTACAGCGGTCCAAACGCCATGAGAGCAACGGCGGCGAAGAGAACTAAAATTCGAAGCATTGCTAATTCCTACTCGTGAATGCCTGCGAAATTGCTCGTCGGCGGGGACTCGCCTGGAAATGCCTCGTCCCAGATTTCCGCGAAGTCCGCCGACAAGTCATGATTGTCAATCCACTTCAAAAGATCGTCCGTATCAATCGACGACCGATTCGCTCGTAACAACGCCGCCGCGTCTGCCCGATCAATGATGCGACCGGCGAGCAATTTGAAAATGATCAAATCTTCGCAGGAAAGCACATCGACATCCATCCCCAGGATCGCGGCTGGCACTGAAACGCGACGCGATAGCACGTGTTTTTGGTAGGCGGTCTTTGCCAACAGCAGGTCAACCTGTACGTCGACAAATGTTTCGGGAGGCTCATGGCCAGCCTCACAGCGCTGCAAGCCTCGAATCAGCCGAGCCAAAGTGCGGTCGTGTTCTTCGCGGTGTTCCGCGTACCACTTGCGATATGCCGCGCGCAAGTCGCCGTGCGGACCAACCTCGCGTTGCAGTCCTGCCAGTAGGAACTTGTCACACGACTTCATCAGATCCACCCAGTCCGCGATGCACTTCTGTGGCGTCGCGTCTGGCGGCGCTTCGGGCGCGATGCCGGGCGGAGGTATTAACTGGCCAGCCAAGTTCAATCACCTTGCGTGGGTTCAACGTTCACCACGGGATCGGCGCCGCTCTCACGTCGCACATCAGCTTCCGGTTGCTCGGTTGTGTGCTGACCGTTCCAACATCGAAGCAACCTCACGAAAAGGTCATTGGGCTTTGGCCACCAGTTGCTCGAACTGTTTTCGTTGCTCGATCAAGGCGGCGACAGGATCGGCGGGTTTGCTGCCAGCTTCCAGCAGCAGCCAGCCGCTGTAGTCGTACTTGACCAGCAAGTTGAACAGTTGTTGATAGGGATAGTCCTTGCTCTCCAACTCATGCACGTGGCAGGTCGCACCGAAACGTTTGTAGACCATGTTCAGATTGGCTTCCAAGCCGGCACCTTGCAAGTCTTGCGGGTTCGAGTTCCAACAGACTGCGACGTTTTCGTTGTCGGCCACGTCCATGATGGCATTGATCGTGGGCAGTTCGGCACACTGGCCGTGAACTTCCAGCCGCACTTGCTGGCCGAATCCCGCGCCGTACTCGCCCAGTTCGTTCAGCGCTCGTCCAATCTGTTCGATCGTCTTCTCGCGCGGCACGTTGGGGTAGAATCGATCGGGCTTGACCTTCACACCGGTGCTGCCGACGTCGTGGCTGAGTCGCAGGAACTCTTTCGTCGCGTCGATCGCCTGCTTGACTTTCGCCGGATCAGGATCGTCGAAGCGTTCGTTACTTCCCAAGCCGACGAGCGTCACGTTGCTGTCTGCAAAGCGCTCTCGGACTTCAGCCCGCTGCGGATCATTTAAACTTGGCTCAACACCGTGCTTGTGTGTCGTGCGCAGCTCGACGCCCCGCACTTGGGCCTTCTCGCAGTTGGCCAGTAGCACCGGCAGATCCCACTCCGCGCCCCACATGTACGTGACCAATCCGAAGGCCATATTCACACCGCGCTTGGAGTCCGCGGCGCCCAGCGACTGTGATAGCGGACCTGCCAATAAGGCAGTCGCTGCAGTGCCGGCCGACACTTTTAAAAACGAGCGACGCGAAGTCGGATACATAATGTGCTCCTGTTGATGTCATTTACTCGATTTCGAAAATCGCTTCCACTTCCACGGAAATGTTGCCCGGCAGCGAGCCCATGCCGACGGCACTGCGGGCTCCTACGCCGTTGTCGGCGCCGAAAACTTGCGCGAACAGTTCACTGCATCCATTGATTACGGCGGGGTGATCTTTGAAATCGGCCGTGCAGTTGACCATGCCCAGCACCTTGATCACGCGCTGCACGCGATCCAGACTTCCCAATTGTGCTTTGAGCGTCGCCAGAATCGCTAGGCCCGTCTGCCGGGCCGAGTCGTAACCGCCTTGCTGATCGACGTCGGCACCGACCCGGCCGGTCATCATCGTTCTATCTGACTTCAGCGGCCCGTGCCCGGACACGTAAGCCATGTTGCCAGCGATCACCACCGGCTTATACACTCCAGCGGGCTTGGGTGCCGGCGGCAATTCCAATTTCAACTCCTTCAGTTTCGCTTCGGCGCTCATCCAGGTTCTCCTTCGTCTCCTGAGTCGGAACTCTCCAGCACACGTCAGCAGTATACCAGACCGTTGCAGCATCGTCACAATTGGTCTTGCCGAATATGCCGCGAACGAAACAGTGCGGCGAGCAACCATCGCATTGTGGGGCGTCGGATCATCCATACGGCGAACCACATCAACCGCGATTCACGGCGCCTTGTACACTTTGGCGGGATCGAAGACGCGCTCGGCGATTATTTTCAACCCATCGGCCGTCACTTCCCGAAAGAAGCAGCTCTTGTATCCCTCGTGACACGCCGCGCCGACTTGCTCGACCTTCAACAGAATCGTGTCCGCGTCGCAGTCGATATAGATGCCGCGCACGTGCTGCACGTGGCCGCTCTCTTCACCCTTGCGCCAGAGCCGTCCGCGGCTGCGGCTCCAGTATACGGCCCGACCCGTGAGCAGCGTTTGCTCGTACGCCTCGGCGTTCATGTACGCCATCATCAGGACTTCGCCGGTGACGAAGTCCTGAGCGATCGCGGGTAACAGACCGTCTGCGCGAGAGAAATCAGGCCCGGACGAAGCTGAAGCAGGCACCATCGAATTCCTTCTGACAACGCGGCTCGGTTACCCTTTCAGGATAGACCGGCTCGGCAGCGGTTGCCAGTCAGCTTCGTGGTCCGGCTGGTTGGACGTAAGTTCCGCGCGTCGCACGGAAACTTCACGCGGCGCCTCGATGCCAAGGCGAACCGTCTTGCCTTTCACTTCCACGATCTTGATGTGGACGTTGCCGGCGATGACGATCGATTCACATTTCTTGCGGGTCAGGACGAGCATGGTAATCCTCCTTGAAAATGGTGGGAAGTGTTCTGATTTTATGCGGGGGGCTGGCTTACATTGGTCAGCCGTCGCACACGAATCGCCGATTTAACGTTGTGCCGTCAGTAGCTCGCCGCGTTGCGTGTCACCGGTCCACGGTGTCCAAATTGCGAAGTCATCCGCAGCGGCCGACTCTTCTTCGATGGCCACGTACGCAGCTAGCACGCTCGGCAAAATGTCTCGGATGTGCCTCAATCCCGGTTCAAACTGTTCACGGGTCAGTTCGCTTTGCGACGAGTTCATGGGCTTTACTCCCGGCTGGTTGGGTTGGATGCTGGATCGTGTGCTTCAGTTACCCTTTCTATGCCGGGCTCCGGACACCTTTGGTCACCGCCGGAAAATAGTCTCGCGGGAAGAAGTTAGGAAAAGTTTCCCCTTTCCGTTAATTTAAGCTAAAGTTGCCTGAAAGCCCGGTCGAACACGAGTTGTCACGTCTGTGCATTCGACTCTTCCGGCTACGCACTTCACCGATCATTCGAGAATTTTCATTGACCATTTGAGGGCGAGATGATGAATTGCCACGAACTGGCCGCGCGCGTCGAGCAGCTTCAGCCGAGCGCACAACCGCGCGATGTCGCGAGGCTGTGTTTGCTGCTGGCCAATGCCAACGAGGACGTCGAAAACTTTCGCGATGAGCGGACCTTGGCCGACGCCTGGAAGCAAATGGGCCTGCGGCTGCAGGCGGCTACCGACCAACACGCCGCGATGACCGAAGAGTTGGAGAATCTGGCTCGGTCCGACCCGAAGAAATTCTCGCCCGAGCAAATCTGGGTGCTGATCCGCGCGATCAAGGTGCAGAGCCAGGTCCTGCAACTGTACGTGGGCGAAGCGGCGTTGGACGTGTGACACTGTCTAGCGTGGCCTAGTGCTTTGTCAAAGCTAGAAATTAGGATGCCGTGTTCCGTGGCGTAAGCTTCCAGCTTGCGATCGACGAGGCGAAGACGTCGGCAAGCAGGATGCTTACCCCACTTTTTAACTTTGACAAACCACTAGCTGCTGCAAAACTGTTTAACCGCTGGGCCGGCGGTTAAACAGGAAACGTGCGCCACTTCGGCACCGGCTGGCGGCTGGGCAGCGTACCCTTATAATCGAGGCTGAACGTCAGTCGCTGGCTGACGAGTCTATTTGATCCTTCGACGCCCCGCCCACGAACCTCTAGCGGTATGCTTGCTGCGACCCAACCGAACATCGTCGATCAACTCCGGCAGGTCGTCGGTGTGGACGGTGTCTTGTCGGCTCGTTCGGACTTGATGGTTTACGAGTGCGACGGCTTCACGATCGAGAAGAACAGCCCCGATGTCGTCGTCTTCCCGCGAACGCCACAGCATGTGTCTTCGATCGTAAAGATTTGCAACAAAGTGGGCGTGCCGTTTTTGCCGCGCGGGGCGGGCACGAGTTTGGCGGGTGGCTGTTTGCCGGTTGGCGGCGGCGTGATGATCGTGCTCACGCGGATGCGTGAGATTCTGGAGATCAACATCCGCGACCGCTACGCCGTCGTGCAGCCCGGCGTGGTGAACGTGTGGCTGACGCAGGCGTTGAAGGGCACGGGTTATCACTACGCACCAGATCCGTCGAGTCAGGGCGCGTGCACGATCGGCGGCAACGTGGCAACGAATTCAGGCGGGCCGCATACGCTCAAGTACGGTGTTACGGTCAATCACGTGCTGGGTGTCGAAGCGGTACTTGCCGACGGCCGTATCGTGCAAATTGGCGGGCCGGCCGAGGACCCGCCGGGGCTGGATCTGGTCGGTGCGATCGTCGGCAGCGAAGGCACACTGGCTATCGTCACTAAAGTCTGGGTGCGGCTGACGCGCGATCCGCAAGGCTACCGTACGATGCTGGGCATTTTCGATTCGGTGGACGACGCCACCAACTCAATCAGCGAAATCATCGGCGCGGGGATCGTGCCGGCGGCGCTGGAGATGATGGACCAAGGCATCTTGGAAGCGGTCGAAGCCGCGTTCCACTTCGGCTTTCCACTCGACGCCAAAGCGATTCTGCTGATCGAAGTCGACGGCCTGGAAGCGGGACTCGACGAGCAGCGCGACCAGATCATCGAACTCTGCAAGCAGTGCGGCGCTCGCGAGGTGCGTTTGGCCGCGGACCCCAAAGAACGTCAGAAACTGTGGAAGTGCCGCAAGCAGGCGTTCGGCGCGATTGGCCGGCTCAGCTCGAGCTACTGCACACAAGACGGCGTCGTGCCGCGCACGCAGTTGCCGCACATTCTGCGACGGATCATCGACATTGGACAAAGGTATAACATCCGCATCGTCAACGTATTTCACGCTGGCGACGGCAACATCCATCCGATTCTGCTGTTCGACGAACGCAACGCGGAGCAAACCAAGCGCGTGCTGGAAGCCAGTGGCGAGATCCTCGACGAATGCTTGAAGTGCGGCGGCAGCGTGACCGGCGAACACGGCATCGGCGTCGAGAAGATTCATTTCATGAAAAAGATGTTCACCGAAGACGACCTGTCCGCGATGGCTCACCTGCGCGACGCCTTCAACCCACACAACCATCTCAGCCCCGACAAAATGCTACCCACCGCCGGTGCCTGCGGTATCGAACAGAAGCATCCCGGACGAAGAGCGGCACTCTAGACGCAGCGAGCATGGCCAACGCAATCATTCATCGCGACGAGCCGCCGATCATGATCGCGCTCGGCATCGCATTGCTCGGCGATTTCCGCCACTGGGTTTTGTCAGACGCCTCAAGTGTCTTGGGCGACTTTGGGCACAGGCCTTTGCCTACTTCTGCATTTACACGGATGCAATGTCCATCGAACGGTAACCTGCCACGCCGCGATCAAGAGCAGAAGGGTTGTCCCGCCAACTCGGATCAATGCGGCGGGTGCCAACCGGCGCTCACCCAATTGCGGCGCACCATCACGGCGATCGGGTTGTTCAGGTGCAGTGCGACGACCGTCGCGCGTCCGCACGGAGTTAGCCCCAATATCCGTGTGGCATCTTCGCTCCACATGAAATGCTCGGACCATTGCTGTCGGCGTGGATCAAAGAGTCGGACACGCTGCCCGGTAACGGGTTCCAGGCAAAAGGTTTGGGTGGACTTATAATTGTTGCAGAGGCGGCACGCGAGCCAAAGGTTTTCCTCGTCGTCCGATCCGCCACGTGCCTTAGCGATAATGTGCTCGATTTCCAGCCAACCCAGCACTAGGTGCTGGGGACTCAAGCAATAACCGCAACGGTCGCCCGCCTGAGATCGGACACGCGCGAGAACTTCCGCGGAAATTTGCGAGTGGCTCACGAATCAATCGGCTCCCGCAGTCCGCGTCGCACGGCCTCGTCGAGCGCCTGAGCCTTGCGGAGCAGGCCCACTTGGTAAGTCAGCATTAGCGCCGTAAGCTCGGTCTGTTCCGCGGGAGTCAACGTGGCCGCTTGTTGCCGGTTCAGCAACTCGCTCAGCCGCTGGTCGTGGGCTTCTGGCAGGCGAGACGCCGTCGCGGCGAGCAATTCCTCGTCGGACAAACTTTCCATCGGCTGCCGAATCGCCGGGTCGTCCAGTGGTCTCAGCGACAACTCGAGGGTCTCGGACAAGACATCGGCGACTGATCGGCCGGAGCGCTGAGCTAGGATTTCCGCGCTCGCGAGAATCCCGTCCGGCAAGGTAAGCGTGACTTGTGTGCTCATCTTCACGTGCTCCAAGGTCATCTCAATTCGGACCACAAAGCGGCCTTGTTGATCATCCTCTTTATCCTTGCGAATTGTACCACAATCCGAGGGGAATGGGGACGGCCGACGAACTGTGGGAACGGAGAAGGTCCTTACCGTAACCCCTTCTCGTGCAAGATTCCATCGGCCCAGCGGGCGTCTGCTTCGCCCAGACGCGGCACCGGTTCCTCGCGATAATTGATGTGATGATAGCGGCCGTCTCGATAACAGGCGTCGATCAGCGGTTGGAGTTGCAACACCACATCTCGGTCGGTGGGACGCAGAGGGATTGGGATGTTGGGAAGTGGTTCGCGGAGCGGGGCGCGATAGATTTCGACGCGGCCCCGATCGACCGCGCGGCGAATGCAAATCTGATACGGTGTGCGGTATGCGGAAGGAATTCGCTGCTGGGGCGCTGCTAACACAAATTCACCTTGCCGGAGCAAGTCGATCTCGACAAGGTTGACGCCCGCGTCAAGGTATTGTCGCTGTTTTTGTACGTAAAGATGTCGCCCGGGGTCCCCGACTTTATTGGCGGGACTAAGGATTTCGATCACCGTCACCACGCGGCCGCCATCGCTCAGATCCACGATTTCGAGGTGACGCTCGGTGCGCGGTTCGTCTTCGAGCGTCAACACACATGGCTCGGCGACGGCCACGACCTCCGTCGCCACCGAGGATTCCCCGTACGGCATGTCCGGCTGCTCGACCACACAAACGTCGGGATACACCGTGCGTCGCGCCTGATCGTCAACCTCCACCGCCAAGCTCTCTTCGACGCGCGCCTGCAAGTCGTCGGGAAGCTGCGAGTTGATCTGATTTCGTGCATACACCATCAGGCTCGAATGGATGTCTCCCCAGTGACTTTCGAGACAGGGGTCCATGCCAGGAAAGGGACTCTTCATGCGTGATTCTCCCAACCCCACGAAAAACAGCGTCAACAATTCATTATCTTACCGTCGTCGTAACAAACAAGCCAACGCGCGTTGCGACCAGGTGGTCGGCGGCTCGTTCAGACAGTCCACCGACTGGCGATTGGGAAGATGCTTCCTATAATTGGCGAGGTTTGCTTTGATCGAGCCCCACACACCGATACTCGACCCGTGATGACCACAGCCACCGGCCAACTTCCCATCACCGAAACCTTTGAGCCTGCCGATCAGCAGGGGTTGATCGGCGTGGTGAAAGACTGTTACGAGTCGAACACTGCGATCTATCCGCTCGGCGGCGGCACGAGTCTGGAGTTTGGTTTGCCCGCCCGGCGCGAAGGGGTCGGCCTGTCGCTGGCCAAGCTGAATCGCGTCGTCGATTACCCGGCGCGCGACATGACGATCACGGTCGAGGCGGGCGTGACGATGAAGGCGTTGGCCGAGACGCTGGCCGGCGAACGTCAGCGGCTGCCGATCGAAGTGCCGCATCCGGACCGGGCGACCATCGGCGGCGTCGTGGCCACGAACTGGAACGGCCCGCGGCGTTACGGTCAAGGCACCGTGCGGGATTACGTGATCGGCATCAGCGCAGTGGATGGCCGCGGCCGCCCGTTCAAAGGCGGTGGCCGAGTCGTCAAGAATGTGGCCGGTTACGACTTTTGCAAGCTACTGACTGGTTCACTTGGCACGTTGGGCGTGATCACGCAACTGACACTGAAGCTCAAGCCGCTGCCCGAGCGGTCGGTGCTCATGGTTTGTGAAATTGCGGGCCTCGAACAAGTGGAGGAACTGCTGGACGATCTGGTGCAATCGAAAACGACACCCGCCGCAATCGAGTTGCTCGCCGGGCCGGCTTGGGACAACGACGTAAAACTGAGAGACGGCGCGGCTGGCTCGACGCCCGGTCCGTTCTATCTGGCCGTTGGACTCGAAGGCACGATCGTCGAAGTCGATTGGATGTGCCATCAGCTTGCCAAAGAGTGGGGCGAGTTTGGCATCCTGCAGCGGCGAACCATTGCCGGCGATCTTGCGGATGAACTGTGGCGCACGCTTGCCGAGTTTCCCGCCGCGGGCGAGTCGCCGTTGGTGCTTAAAGCCAGCGTCGTTCCCAGCGCAACGGCTCGATTCATTCGGGCCGTGCTCGATGTCGACCCGAACTGCTCCATTGAAGCCCACGCGGGAAATGGAATCGTCATCGCCCGCTTTTCTACATTTCCCGAAGGCGGGTTGTCGCGGACGTTGATTGGCAAGCTAGAACCGGCGGCCAGTGCGGCGCATGGCAACGTGGTCATTCTTTCTAATCCGTCGGGCAGCGAAATGACGCACCAAAGCGTCTGGGGTGGAATCGACGCGCCGTTTCCACTGATGACCGCCGTGAAGCAACAATTCGACCCCCAGGACCTGCTCAATCCCGGCCGGTTTGTCTATACATGAGTGAAAAGCCATCCGCGGCCGAACTCCTTTCGGACCCCAACATCATTGCCGCAATGCAGCGCGCCTATCAGGAAAGTGATGTGGGCGGGCCGAACCCCACGGAGCAAGGCGGGTATGTGCTCCGCAGCGTGACGTCAAGCGGCTTTGAAGTGGAACGACTGCCTGCTGGCCAGCGGGATTCACTGTCCTACCCGATCTGCACCGATGGAAGGTACAATGGACGTGACATAGTGGCGACTTTTCACACGCACCCGAATACGGGGGCGGAATGGTCGCAGGCGCCAAGCCCGCAGGATGTCCGGTTATCCAAAGGACTATCCGGCAACGATGGGTTTGCACCAGTTCGTCATCAGCGCGGAGATGATGTATCATATCGACAATGACGGCGTGGTGTCGGAACTGGGAAGATCGGCCGAATTACTGGGACTTGATGCGGCGGAGGATTGAAAGTGAGCGTAGCGCATGATCCGCAACACGACACCCAGTTAATAACGGGTATTCGCGTCGGGCTACGGAAGGCCCGCGAGCTCGGTTACGAGGTGGAGACAATGGACGTTACGGCCTCAGTTTCCGAGGGCGTTTGCGATCTTCACTTCGCGCCGATTCCAAGTCCCGGCTTCATTACCGTGGGTGGCGATCTTTCACTCAAGGTCGACGCGGGCACCGGCGATGTGATCGATTTCCAACGCGGGCAGTGAACACGTGCCATGCGCGCTTGCAAGACCGAATGACTGTTCGCGGCGGGCAGAATCCTCGTGTCAGTTAGGCCACGAATCTCTTTGGCGGAATCCGACGACAAACCACTCATACGCTCAACCACATGTTGGCTCAATCGGAAACATTGAAATCAACCACCCAGCCGCCGAGCGCTGCTGAAAGGTCCGGCAATCCTGGGGCCGGGATTGATTACGAACTTTTCTTGGACTGCGTGCATTGCGGCCTGTGTACCGCGTCGTGTCCGACGTATGTCGAACTGGGCGATGAGAACGACAGCCCGCGGGGGCGGATCTACTTGATGCGGGCGGTGACCGATGGGCGGTTGGAATTGACGAAAGACGTGCGGCGGCATTTGGATTTGTGCTTGGACTGCCGCGCGTGCGAGACGGCCTGCCCGTCAGGCGTGCAGTACGGCAAGCTGATCGAGCCGTTCCGCGTGGCGATGGAGCAAACGGACAACCGCGAGCAGAAGTCGCAGCAGAAGACCAACGATTGGTTTCATCGTTGGATACTGTTCGGCCTGTTTCCGTTTCCAAATCGCATGCGCATGGCGCTGCTGCCGGCGCGGATCGCACAGACGTTTTGGCTCGACCGTTTGGTGGTCAACACGGGCTTGTGGCGACTGTTGCCAGCGCGGCTTGGACGGCTGGTTACGATGCTGCCGCAATTGGAAAGGTCCGGGCCGCCGCTGCCCACCGTGCTGCCGGCGAAGGGGAAGCGGCGAGCCCGCGTGGCGCTGTTCACAGGCTGCGTGGCCGACGTGATGTTTCGCCAGACGAATTGGGCCACGGCCCGCGTGCTGCAGGAAAACGGCTGCGACGTCGTGGTGCCGCAGAGCCAGGCGTGTTGCGGCGCGATTCATTTCCACGCCGGAGCGGGCGAGCCGGCTCGTGAATTGGCTGACACCAACGTGTCTGCGTTTAACGCGGCCGACGTGGATGCCGTGATCATCAACGTGGCCGGTTGCGGATCGATGCTCAAGGACTACGGCCATCATTGGCACGACACGAAGCAGGCCGAGCGCGAGCGGTTCGCGGCCAAAGTGAAGGACGTGAGCGAGTTTCTCGACGAACTCGGTCTCGTGACACCTCTGGGCGAGATCAAAGTCACCGCGACCTATCACGATGCCTGCCACTTGGTCCACGCTCAGAAAGTGCGCGAGCAGCCTCGCAACCTGCTGAAACAGATTCCCGGTTTGAAGTTAGTCGATCTCGCCGAATCGGAACTCTGCTGTGGCGCGGCCGGCACGTACAACTTGACCGAGCCCGAAATGGCCGAACGACTGAGC
>JBGTKH010000269.1:0-6262 GCA_041744735.1 Pirellulaceae bacterium
CTTGTGCCGAAAGCGTTTCCGTCTGGAGAATTATTGACAGCCTTAGCGCAGGTGATGAATCGACAAGCAGTTGCGGCAACGGCAGGGAATTCGAATGCTGTGCGCGGGTGAATCCGCGCGGCTTGGAAAACCGCAACAAAAGTTGTGACCCACAACTTTTGTTGGCAACTTTAGTTGGTTCTTGACGTGCCCGTTGAAACACGGTGTGGCCTGCGGCTCAGGACAATCATTCCAGCCTGTACTTCTTCATCTTCTTCCGCAACGCTTCCGTGCTTAGGCCGAACTGGTCTGCCGTCCGCGTGCGACTGCCGTCGTTACGCCGCAATGCGGCGATCAAGATCCGCCGCTCGATGTCGTCGATCAGCTTCCGCAGCGGCATCCGCTGTTCCGTGGCCTGACCCACCAGCGACTCAAGCGGATCATTGACTGATCCAGTTACTGTTGCTTGGTCCGGGGGCGGTACATCAGCAGTATGTTCGACGACGAGCCGAGGCAATTCGTGCAGTTCGATGAGCGGGCCGCGGGGGCAGTCGATGAGTGTTTCGCGGACGACGTTTTGCAACTGCCGGGTGTTGCCGCCCCACGGGAAGCGGCGTAGGGCGTCGAGCACCGCGGGGGTGAAGCCGGTGATGGGCGGCTGGCCTTCGATCGCATACTCGGTCAGGAAGTGGGTAGCTTGCAGTTCGATGTCTTCGGGGCGCTCGCGCAGCGGCGGGATGCGGATCGTGTAACCGCTCAGGCGGTGGTACAGGTCGGCGCGGAACTGCTTGGCTGCGACCATTTGCTCCAGCGGGCGGTGCGTGGCCGCAATGACCCGCACGTCTACGTCGTCCTCCAAATCGGCGCCGACCGGCAGCAGGCGCTGCTGCTCCAGCACGCGCAGCAACTTGGGCTGCAAGTCCAACTCGAGTTCGCCGATTTCGTCCAACAACAGCGTCCCGCCGTGGGCGGTGCGAAATGCACCCGGCCGCTCGCGCTCGGCACCTGTGAAGGCGCCGCGGGTGTGTCCGAAGAGTTCACTCTCGATGCGACTATTCGCACGACAAACTGGCCGCACTTTCTCGATGGGGCACTAGATCGGCAACCGGATTTCGCGGGCGTCGGAGTCGCGGACTTCTAATTCCAAGTGTTCCGGGAAGTGCGATTCGCTGCCGAGGATCTGGACGATGATTCCGGAGTCATCTTCCAGCCGCGTGATCTCTTTGCGTTTGCGGTTGTTCAGGTACGAGGCCACTTCGTCGTTCACGCGCACGGTGACGCGCGACGCGCGGGGCTGCTGCGACGCGAGCATCAGCATGCGGACAACTTCGATGGCCATGCTTTCGGCCGTCTTCACGACGCCGCGGCCGGTGCAGCAGGGGCAGTCGGAGTAAACGCTGCGCTTCAGGCTGGGGCGGATGCGTTGCCGCGTCATTTCGATCAGGCCAAAGGGACTGGTGCGCAGAATTTTCGTGCGGGCGCGGTCGCGGCGCATCGCGTCGCGCAAGGCCCGCTCGACGTTGCGGCGATGTCGCTCTTTGCGCATGTCGATGAAGTCGTTCACGATCACGCCACCTAGATCGCGGAGCCGCAATTGACGAGCGATTTCATTGGCGGCCGACATGTTCAGCCGGTATGCGCTCTCTTCGGCTGAATCGTCCGTGCGGAAGCTGCCGCTGTTCACGTCGATGGCCACCAGAGCTTCGGTTTGATCGATAACGATCGAACCGCCGCCGCGCAACGGGACCTCGCGCTTGTGAATCCGCGCGATTTCCTCCTCCAGTTTGTACTTGTGAAATAGCGGCTCTTTGCCTTCGTACAGGTGCAGCCGGCCGACGTGCCGCGGCATCACGAGCTGCAGGAACTCTTTGGCCCGTTCGTAGGCCGACTTCTCATCGATGTAGATCGCGTCGACGTCGGCGGTGACGATGTCGCGGATCGTGCGAATAATCATGTCGCTCTCTTCGTAGATGTCGACCGGGCCCGGATACTTCTTGATGCGGCGAACGATTACTTTCCACAGACGCAACAGATACGCCAGGTCGCGCGACAGTTCTTTCTTGGTGCGTTCGGAACCGGCCGTGCGGACGATGAAGCCGATGCCCTTGGGTGGGTTCAGCTCCAGCATCGTGTCGCGCAGTTTGCGGCGGACTTCGTCGTCTTCGATTTTTCGCGACACCCCGACGCGGCCCAGTGCGGGCATCAACACCAGATAACGGCCGGGGATGCTGATGTAGGTGGAGAGCGTAGGGCCCTTATTGCCGATCCCCTCCTTGATCACTTGCACGAGCACTTCGTCGCCGCGGCGGAGGATGTCTTGGATCGGCGGCTTGACGCGCGGCCGGTCGCCGAAGCGCGGCTGGCGTCGGCGCTGCTGTTGCTGCTGCTGTTGTTGTGGCGGACGATTGCCGTCCCCTTCGTCGTCATCGTTTCCCAAGTCAAATTCCGAGCGACGCTGGCCGCCGTTGGATGGAATTGGCTTATCGGGATCATAACCTCCTTGGCGAAAGTATTGCGGTTCGACGTCGCTGATGTGCAGAAACCCGTTTCGCCCCACGCCAAAATCGACGAACGCGGCTTGAATACTTGGTTCCAGGTTGACGACGCGCCCTTTGTAAATATTGCCGACGTAATTGTCTTGGCTGGCACGTTCGATGTACAGTTCTTCGAGGATTCCATCCTCAATGATCGCAATCCGGCATTCTTCCGGCTGCGACACGTTGATGAGCATTTCCTTCTTCATAGATTCTTTCAATAGAGCATGAGTTCGGGGGCCACTTTACGCAGCTCTTCCCAGAGATAGTTGTCAATTTCGCGGGCCGTATCCATTTCGAGGGCGCGGCGAGCGACGGTCTGGCACTGATCGATAGTCACGCTGCGGCAGACACGCTTGATTTCGGGGACGGCGCTGGGCGGCACGCTCAAGCCGCGCAGTCCCAGACCCAGCAACAGCATTGTGTAAACCGGGTCGGCGCTCATTTGGCCGCACAAGCTGGCCGCGACGTTGGCTTGTTGTGCGGCGCGGATCGTCGTGTCCAGCAATCGCAGCACGGCCGGATCGCTGGCCCGATACAGATCGGCGACTTCGTTATTGCTGCGATCGACCGCCAGCGCATACTGGATCAAGTCGTTCGTGCCGATACTGATAAAGTCAACCTCAGGCAAAAAACGATCGATCAGAATCACGGTCGATGGAACCTCGACCATGATGCCGATGGGGATGTCGCGGTCGAATGGAATCTTTGCCTCCTCCAAATCTTCCATGATTTCGGCCAGGACCATCTTGACCTGCCGCAACTCTTGCAGCGTGGTGATCAGCGGGAACATCAATTGCACCTGCCCCAGCGCGCTGGCCCGCAGAATGGCGCGCAGTTGGGTGCGAAACCCGGACAAGTTGCGCAGCGACAAGCGAATACTGCGCAGGCCGAGGAACGGATTGCGTTCTTCGTCGGACTGCGGCACTTGCCCCAATTTGTCCGCCCCCAGATCGAGCGTACGGATCACAACCGGGCAGCCGGCCATCGTCTGCACGACGTGGGAGTAGGCGTGAAAATGATCCTCTTCGGTCGGTTCCGTGTCGGCGCCCAAGTAGAGAAACTCGGTGCGATACAGCCCGATGCCGCCGGCGCCACGCTCCAGGCACGAGGGCACTTCTTCGGGAAACTCTATATTGGCCGACAAGCTGATGCTCACGCCGTCCGCCGTTTCCGCCGGCAGGTCACGCAGTTCGTCGAGCTTCGCCGCCAGCGAAATGTGCTCTTCGACGTCGTGCCGATAGCGTGCGATCGTTTCTTCATCGGGCTGCAGGATGATGCGACCGTGATCGCCGTCGACAATCACCACATCGCCGCCGGAAACATCCGTCAGAAACCGGCCGGCCCCGACCACCGCCGGAATGTTGAGCGCTTTGGCCACAATCGCCGTGTGCCCGCCAGCGCCGCCTATTTCGGTGACGAAACCACGTACGAATTGACGGTCAAGTTTGGCCGTCTCGCTGGGCGTCATGTTATGAGCCAACACAATGACCGGCGAGATCAGTTGCGACAACTCTTCGCCGCTGCTGCCGAGCAGATTGCGGAGCAGGCTCCGCTCAATATCGAAGATGTCGTGCGCCCGTTCGGCGAGATACCCGCCCTCCAGCGACTCGAAGACCTTCGCATAGCGACGCAGCGCACTGCTGACGGCGTACTCGGGCGAATAATGGTGCTGGCGAATCAACTGTTCTAATTCGTCGTGCAGCAGCGGATCGCGCAGCATCTGCAGATGGGCGGAGAAGATAGCGCCGTATTGCTGGCCCAGTTGCGACGAGACCGTGTCGCGATTGCGGCCGATTTCCGCGGCCGCGGCTTCGATGGCGTTGTCCAGCCGCTCGAGTTCGTCTTCCACTGCATCGCGCGCAACGAACCGCCGAGGAATGCGAAATCCCTCGTTGTCGATCACCAGCGCTTCGCCAATGGCAACGCCGGGCGAAACGGCAATTCCCTGCAGTGTTTGCATCGCACCGTGGGTGCTCGCCGCACCGCGGGATCGCCAGCCGCGTCCGTTGGGGACGGGCGCGATCGACCGCTGCTTGAGTGCGGACAAGTCGCCAAGCTGTAATTTCGTCTACCGTTGATTCGTGGCTTGCTCGGCCGATTCACCGCCGGGAAAACCCTGTTCGACCAAAGCAGCCAAAGCATCCAACGCCTGGTGAGCATCAGGTCCATCCGCTTGGATGGTGAACTGAGTACCATGCGTTGCGGCAAGGGTGAGCAGGGAAAGAATGCTCTTTCCATCCACTTTCTCGCCATCCTTCACAACTTCAATCTTGGAACTAAACTTTCCGGCCAGTTGAGCGAACAGGAATGCGGGACGCGCGTGCAGTCCTTGCGAATTGACGATCGTTACATTCCTGGTTGCGCTACTGTCCGACATCGCGATCGACCGATTACCGTCCCCGCGTCGCGCACAACGACCGGGTCGTACGTTCGACGCGACGCTACGGGACTTAGGAAACGAACTGGTTGTGATCAGCTTCTTCCAGCAATAGCTGAATGTCGTTGGCGGTCTTCGACTGCTTCAGAAACCGGCAGAACGAATCATCCCGAAGTTGGCGGGAAATATTTTCCAGCGCCCGCAGATGATCGCCCGGACGGTCCGGAGGAGAAATCAGCAGAAAGAACAACTGCACTTTTTCACCGTCCAGGCTATTGAAATCCACGCCGTCGCCGCTCACACCGACCGTCCCTACCAGCCGATCGACGCTGGGGTGTTTCGTGTGAGGAACCGCCACGCCGCGGCCGATGCCGGTGCTGCCCAATTCCTCGCGTTTCATGATCGCCTTGACGATGCTGTCCTGCTCGTCGCCGTTAATCTGTCCTGCCTCCACCAGCGCCGCAACCAATTCCCGGATGACGCTCTCTTTGTCGTTGGCCGCCAGTTCCGCGCGAATTGAATCGACGCTGACAAAATCATTGAATTTCATACCTGGTTCCTTTCACTCGCTCACAGTCGCCCGCCCGCCGAGGCATGGGGTACCTTCCTTGACCGCTGCGGAAGCTACTCCGCGCCGGGCTCCGGCTCCAACGGCGTCTCGATATGTTTCAATCCGGTCGCCTTGTGCTCGGTCCGTCGTTCTTTGTGTTTGCGCAATTGCCGTTCCACTTTGTGCAGCACGCCGTCCAAGGCCGCCAGCACGCTGCTGGAGCTGTCGGTGGCCACGAAATCTTCAACATGCTCGGCCGAGACACGCAATTCGATGGACGGTGCGTCGGGATGTTCCATGTCGACGGTCACGTGAATGGCCGTCAAACGGTCGAAAAATCGCGGCAGCTTGCCGACCTTTTCCGTGATCTTCTCCTGAGTTGCCGAACTTAGTTCACCGTGCCTAGCCGAAATGTTGATCTGCACCGAGATTGTCTCCTACCGGATGAACCAAACAGTTGCCGCCTCATGGTATCTCGACCGGTCTATGAATCGCTCTATTCTAATGGTCCCCGCCGCCGGGGACAAATCCAAATCGGCGGACCCCCATGAAAGTTCCAGAACCGGGATCGAGATTTCAGCTATCCTAGTTTACGCAAATTTTAGCCCACTGAAAGGGGACGGGCGGGGCAGTTGCCCAACTTCCGCCCCCACGTGTCTGACTCTGCCGGTTCTAGCGTAAATAGCTTTGAATTTGGAATGTACCGGCACTCGGATGAATTCGCGTTGGAGCCAAACCTCAAGCCAGGATGTCGTGGACGACGTGTCCGTGCACGTCGGTCAGGCGGAAGTCGCGGCCGGCGTAGCGGAAGGTTAGACG